>JAUYSN010000163.1 GCA_030696235.1 Sulfuricella sp.
GCCGCGCCTAACCCAACCTACATTTACTGCTTTTTATCAGATTATTCAGTACATTGAATTCGAGTCGGAATTACATTTCCATGAAAAACCTGCTTGCCCTGTTTTTTACTCTGGCGGTTTCCGCCTGTGCCACGCTGGAAAAACCGACCACTATTCCCGTTCTGCCGCCCGTCGCGCCGCCGCAGGTCATTTCGGCTATCCCACCCGTTCCGGTTGTTCCGCCCACCCCGGCAGCCCCGCCACTTCAGTCCGTCGAATGGGCAGCGCTTGCCGGCTGGCAGGACGAAGACCTGACAGCCGCCTGGGACGCTTTCAAACAAAGCTGTGTCGCGCTGCAGAAACAACCGGTGTGGCAAGCACCCTGCGCCGCGACCATGGAAATGACCTCCCCAAACAACGCAGCCCTGCGGGAGTTCTTCGAACAATATTTCACCCCCTATCAGGCCACGCAGCCCGACGGCGGTTCCGAAGGGCTGGTCACCGGCTATTACGAGCCGCTGCTGAACGGCAGCCGCACCCCCTCGAAGCGCTACCCCTACCCGCTTTACGGCTTGCCCGACGACTTGCTGATCGTGGATTTAAGCAGCGTCTATCCGGAACTGAAAAACCTGCGCCTGCGCGGCCGGATCGACGGCCGCCGGGTGGTGCCCTATTACAACCGCGCCGAAATCGACAACGGTGTGGCGCCGCTCAAGGGCAAGGAACTCTATTGGGTGGATGACGCAGTCGAACTGTTCTTCCTGCAAATTCAGGGCTCGGGCAAAATCGCGCTGCCCGGCGGCGAGACCATGCGCATCGGCTATGCCGACCAGAACGGCCATCCCTACAAGTCGATCGGCAAGGCCTTGGTGGAGCGCGGCGACCTGCCGCTGGAAAAGGCCTCGATGCAGGGCATCAAGGACTGGGGCAAGCGGAATCCTGAAAAACTTCCCGAACTGCTCAACCTCAACGCCAGCTATGTGTTCTTCCGCGATCTGCCGAACCACCTCCCCGGCCCGCTCGGCGCCTTGGGCGTGCCGCTCACCGCCGGGCGCAGCATCGCCGTCGACCCGCGCTACATTCCGCTCGGTGCGCCGGTGTTCCTCGCCACCACCTGGCCGAACAGCGCGAAGCCGCTTAACCGCCTGATGCTGGCACAGGATACCGGCGGCGCGATCCGGGGCGTGGTGCGGGCGGATTTTTTCTGGGGCTTCGGCAAGGATGCCGGCAAGCAGGCGGGCAGCATGAAGCAGAGAGGGAAAATGTGGGTGCTGTTGCCCAAGGGCTTTACCCTGCCGCAGAACGGCAACGGTCAAGGGATCAACGGCAACGGCGGCTGAACCACCTCCGGTTTTTTCCGGTCGTTCAACTCGTAGCTCACCCGGATCAGCACCCGGCTCTTCACCGCCCGGCCACTTTTTTGTGCCGGCGCAAAGCGCGCTTCGCGGAAGGCGGACAGCGCGGATTCCTCGAAAACCCCCTCGGGGTTCGCTTCCATCACTGTAACCTCTTTCACCGCACCAGCCTCGTCGATCAGCAGCAGCAAAACCACAATACCCTCCACCCCCCGCTCCGCGCCTTTGTCGGGGTAGTCCGGCTTGATCGGATATAGCGCGGTGGGATGCACGTCCACCTGTTTGGCCGGATACCAGGTGGGATCTTCCAGCAGGGGGACTTCAAGCGCGGGCAATAAAGGGTTGGCCTGCTCTACGGCTGGCGAGGCAGGCATGGCAGGTGGAGGCACGTCCTTCTGATCGCGCACCGGATCTACAGTCTCACTCTCATTCATCACCTGGACAACAGAGGGCTCACCGGTCGAAAGCGCCACGCTGCTGACCTCTCCCGCCTGCCGTGCTATCCGTACCTCCATGACCGGCAGCGGCCTTTCCGCCCGCTGCGCCGCCTTGACCTGAACGCCGAACACCACCGCCATATGCAGTGCCAGCGAAGCCGCCAATGCCAGCGCAAACCGGGCGGCGGCGTCAGGAACTTCGTCTTGCTCTGGATTGGGGTTGAATTCAGTCATACCGCCATCAGTATAAACGGCAGCGGCGAGAATTAAAAAAGGGAGGCGCGAAGCCTCCCTTGAAAATGAACCAGCTATCGATCAGTCGAGTGCGATATTGAGCTTGACCCAGAGGTTCCGGCCCGGCTCGTTGACACGGGTAGTCTGGGTAAACCCGGAAACTGCCGCACCACCGCGGCTGATATGCTCGGCATAGGTCTTGTCGAACAGGTTGTCGATGCCGCCGCTGATCAGCGTACCCTTCTTCGGCCGATAGCCGGCGTTCAGCGAGAATACCCCGAACCCCGAGGTGCGGCCGATGTCCTGGCCGACGATGCTGCCGTAGGTCGGATCGACCCGGTCCTGCTCGGACACCAGCCGCAGCAGCCCCCCCGCCGACCAGACCTTGTCGTCGTAATTCAGGCCCAGCCTCGCCTCCAGGGGCGGAATCTGGGCCAGCGCCACATTGCGGGTGTCGTTCTCGCCGCGGACATGGGCCAGGGTGCCATAGGCGGTCCAGCTCTTCGCGATGCGGTAGGAAAGCTCCGCCTCGCCGCCCCACAGGGTGGCGTCGATATTGCTGGCAGAGCAAGCCGCCGGACATGTGCCGCTGGTCTGGATATAGTCATTGATCTTGCCGTAGAAGCCGGACACGGAAGCGCGAAAACCGTTGCCGTTGTAGATCAGGCCGGCGTCGAGCTGGGTGTTTTTCTCCGGCTTCAGGTAGAAGTTGCCGTAGGTACTCCGTTCCCACCAGTCTGCCGGCCGCTCGGCATGCCCCAAGCCAGCGAAGGCCGTCATGGGCATGGAAGCGACGTCGCGCTCGTAGCGCGCGAAGCCGCCCTTGGTGTTGTCGCTGGTGCTCCGCACAACCTTCTCGTCTTTCACGTCCAGATCGTCGAAACGCAAGCCGGCCACGATACGGTCTCGCTCGCTGAGATCATGAGTGAGTTCGCCGAACACGCCAATGTTCTCGAAGGTCATATCCGGAGTGCGAGGCTTGGAGTCCACGTTGATTGGGCCGGCCTGATTCATCCATTGCCTAAGGGTATGCTCGTTCTTCTGATAGTCAACGCCAACAGTTAGCTTGGTGACGGATGTCAAGGCCAGCTTCGCAGCCACCCGCGCCCCGTCGGTGGTGCGGTCGGGATTATTCAGACCATATTTGTTCGGTGCAACGGCACGCAA
>JAUYSN010000165.1 GCA_030696235.1 Sulfuricella sp.
TTCCCGCCAGGACTCCCGCCAAAGCCAGCGGCCCAGTGTCAGCAGCAACCTGTGGTAGCGCGGCGAGTCTGCCGCCGCGCACGCCCGCTCGCGCGCCGCCTGACAGAGCCGGTCGGCCGCCTGTTGCAGCCGCGCCAGTCCAGCGTCCAAGGGCAGCGCCTCGACAATCGGCGGCAGCGTTTCGCTGAGAAACACGTCCCAATCCCGCGCCGGGCCGAGCTCGCCGACGAGCCAGCGCAGCTCCGCGGTCAACGCGACGTCCTTGATGCCAGGCGCGGCGGCGCCGAACAGGTTGAGCGCGGAGCGCAAACGCCTGACCGCCACCCGCATCTGGTGGATCAGCTCGGGATCGTAGCCTTGCAATAGCCGGCTCTGGTTGTCATGCAACTGGCCGATGCAATTCCAGGCGATCACGCGGAACGCCGCGTCCACCGTCATCTCCCGCGCCACTTCGGGCTGCGTGGCCTTGACCGCGGGCTGGAGGGGCGGCTCGGCGCACAGGGCGTAGCCGCGCTCGGCCTTGCTGGCATTCTCGGGGCGCAGCGGCACGGCCTCCTGCAGCGCCAGCGCCAGTTCATAGAGCGCCGCCGGGTTGCCGGCTTTCAGCTCCAGCTCCACTTCTGAAATCGTCGATTTTCCTTGGTCGGCACGGACTTCGCCCCGGTCCAGCGCCATTTCGACCCGGTCGCCTCCTTCAGTCTCCAGCAGCCAGATGGTGCGGGTGAACCCGGTCACGAATACGGGATGCAGGCGCTGGCGCAGCACCTCGTCGGAGAACAGCGCAATCAGGCCTGGATCGGCGATCTTGGTGAAATCCGGCCGGTCGTAAGCGACCGGCGCCTCCCACTCGTCGCGCTGGTGCAGCCCGGCCTGCACCCTGCCGCCGCCCTTGACGGTCTGGATCCACTGCCGGCCGCTGCGGCGCACACGCAGCGCGATATCCCTGTTCTTCAGGAAAAAATCGTCGGTATCGAAGTAGATGCTGGTGAGCTTGCGCGTCTTCGGCCCGGAAGGGCACAGCGCCTTGAGCAGGGGGTGGCGCCGCAACCTGGGGATGTCGGCGGGGTCGATCAGGAGCTTGAGTTCGACTTCGGTGTTGTCCATGTTTTTGAGTAATCAGCCTAAAAACGGCATTCCACCGCAAAGGACGCTAAGGTTCGCAAGGTA
>JAUYSN010000169.1 GCA_030696235.1 Sulfuricella sp.
GTTGGGGCAGATCCACCGTGCACAGGTCGCTATCCGTCAAACAAAACACATCCGGTGCGAAAACCTTGATCTGGCGCACCACTTCTGGCGTGTGGGTAGACGGCAGCAGGCTGACTTTGCCGGCCACGATGGCGGCCGCCAGACCCACGCTAAAACGGTAACGATCGCTGCACATATTGAGCAGGTGACTCCCCGCGGGAAACCGGGCGACAAGCTGGCTGACCTCGGCCAGGAACCGGCGCAGCGTGACGGCGCCATCGGCGCGCCAGGCGATGATGCTATCCGGGGAGACGTGCGATACGAGCGGCAGTGAAGACATGATTAAGGCTGTAACAACTAGGAGATGTTCCTGAAAGCCCGCACCGCATCGAGGATGTGCGTATGCTGCATATTAGGGAGTACCCATCTGCGTACCCAATATTCGGCAATGAACATCAACGCGACCAAAGGCAGCGTCAGAAAATTGGCAAAAACTGACCATGTGGCCAACGGGGCCAGAAAAAAGAGCCCGGTGGAAGCCAACGCCATCACGGCAAAAAATAAGGTCCAGGCGACCGTGACCTGACGTGCGTAAATTTCATGCTGCGGCGTCAATGGTGCATGCACCGCCTCGGCGAAGCGAGTGCAGAGCGGTTGCCGCCCAGAGATCAAAGTACGACCAAAAGTCATGAACAGTATTAGCTGCATACCCACATGTTGCAGCCAGTAAACCAGTCCAAAATGCTGCTCAAGCGCTGACCATCCAGCCCATAGCGCAACACCCGACAGCACCAGCACACCCAGCATGACGGAGCGCCGAGGTGAATTCCAGGCCAGTACCAGTGCAATCAATACCACAGGCGCAATGGCCACCAGCGCGCCCAAGTTGCCGCTGTGCGCGGATTCATTAGTGTAATGCGCCAGTAGCGGATAGCCGATCACTAGCGCAGCAATGCCCAGCCAGCGCACGATGCGTCTTGCCACTAGCGGGTTCTCTGCACTGCGATATAGTCGGAGAGGCTGCGCAGCGAACTGAAAATGTGCTGGTTGTCTGCGCTGTCGGTACGCAGTTGCAGACCATAACGCTTGGAGACCACCAAAGCGACTTCCAGCACATCAATTGAGTCCAAGCCCAAGCCTTCGCCATACAACGGTGCGTCAGGGGCGATTTGATCCGCTGTGACCTCGAGGTTCAGACACTCGATCATCAATTCAGCAACTTCACGTTGCAAATCTGCAGTACTAGAGGCTGTAGGTTTCTGGTTATCTTGCATGGTGTTTCAGTCGTGTCCGGTTAAATATAAGTCATGAAGGCTGCAAAGCCAGTATTCTAAAGCCAGTTTCGATCGATTATGTGCTTCTAAAAAAATTTATCCAATGGATTAAGCGAGGGAATTGCGCTATACCGGCCTTGTTTCACCGTGCATAATTTCGCTTAGTTAAAGCCTCGCCAGCAGCAAGGATCAAGATAGAGAACGGGCAGGGCGGAACGTGATCGAAATGTCACGTCAGAATAGCAAAAGGGCTAGCGCCTAAACGCTAACCCTTTATATATTTGGCTCCCCGACCTGGACTCGAACCAGGGACCTGCGGATTAACAGTCCGTCGCTCTACCGACTGAGCTATCAGGGAATTAACAAGCTGCACATAATAAAGCTTTGGCCTTTGCCGGTCAACTTGTAAATCACGTGGTTTCGGCGGTGGATACTGTGAAGTGGACTAAGCGCCTGTTTATTATTCTAGTAGTTTTTCTGGCTGTAATCGGTCTGCCGTTTCTCATCCCGTTGGATACGTATATTCCTGAAATTGAGAAGCAGACGGGGGAAAAGCTGCACGAGCCGGTCAAGATCGGATCGCTGCGTTTTTCGCTGGTTCCCTTGCCTCATGTGGCGTTGCAAGGAATCACCATCGGCGCTCAACAGGAAGTCAGGATAGCTTCGATCAAGGTCAGCCCGAATTTGAGTTCGTTGTTTAGCCCGGTCAAGATTCTGCGCGATATCGAACTGGATACGGTTTCCATCCGTATGGACATGCTGGGAAGGATGCCGGCCTGGTTCAAATCGGAAGGTGGCCCGCAAACGGTAAGAATCGAAAAAATCGGTTTGAATCACGTCACGCTGGAATCTCCAAGCATGGCGTTGCCCCTGTTCAGGGTGGCAGTAAACATGAACTCGAACGGTGATTTGAAAAACGTGCTGCTTGCGAGCGATGATGGCAAGCTCAAACTGGATGCTACGCCCATATCGGGCAGTAACTTCGATTTAAAGCTCACCGCTAAACAATGGCGATTCCCCGTGGGCCCGGCGTTTCAGTTCGACGTGCTGAACATTGCCGGAGCCGTCGATAGTGAAGCGTTACGGCTCAAGGATATCGATGGCAAACTCTATGGAGGGACGCTCAAGGGCGCGGCTGAGCTCAACTGGAAATCGGGGTGGAGGCTTAGCGGCGGCCTGAAGGGTCAGCGCGTGGCGCTGGAATCCCTGTTGCCGCTGTTCAATTCCAAAGCCCGTGTGAGCGGCCAACTCAACGCCCAAGCCAGGTTTTCAATGAATTCCAGGGCGGCATCCCAGCTTGCGGATAGTCCGAATGTTGATGGCGATTTTTCCATCCACAATGGGGTGTTGCACGGTTTCGATCTGGTAAGAGCGGCGCAACCGATCATGACCCAGGAAGTGCGCGGTGGGCAGACAGAGTTCGATGAATTCAGCGGGATTTTTAGTATTGCCGGGAAGGACATCCGCTTGCGCAAGCTGAACATTTCTTCCGGTGTGCTCAATGCCAACGGCGAAGTGGAAATTTCGCCTTCCAAGCAGCTGGACGGCAAGATTTATGCCGAGGTGAAGACGGGCGTTTCCCTGGTGAGCGTCCCGCTCAGGGTTTCCGGTACGCTGCCGGACCCGGTGCTGTTCCCCACCGGTGCGGCGGTAACCGGAGCCGTGGTAGGCACGGCGATCCTCGGTCCTGGAGTAGGGACATCCCTGGGGGTGAAGGCTGCCGATAAGCTGGATAGCTGGTTCGGGGGCAAGAAAAAATAAAGGGCGCCGTTCTGGCGCCCTTCAATAACTCGGTAGCGGATTTAATCCAAAACTATTCAAGCGCCTTCTGGATGCGCTCCAAGGCCATCTCCAGATTTTTCATGGAAGTGGCGAAGGAGATGCGGAAGTAGCCCTCCGCGCCGAAGGCCGAACCCGGCACGATGGCCACTCCCGCTTTTTCCAGCAGGTATTCCGAAAGAGCCATGTCGGTCGCTTCCGCGAGGGTGCCGCGGCGATGCAGATCGGCAATGGCCTCACGTGCATCAGGGAAGGCATAGAAGGCTCCGCCGGCATGGATGCACTTCAGTCCCTTCATTTCGTTGAAGCGGCGCACCACGAACTCATGGCGTTCGCGGAAGGCTTTCACCATCGGCTCGATGCACGACTGGTCGCCATCCAAGGCGGCTTGGGCCGCCACCTGCGAGATCGAGGTGGGGTTGGAGGTGGACTGGGACTGGAGGATTTCCATCGCCTTGATGATCTTTTCCGGGCCGGCAGCGTAGCCGATGCGCCAGCCGGTCATGGCATAGGCCTTCGACACGCCATTCAGCACGACGCAGCGGTCTTTCAGCTCAGGGGTGGCGTTGAGGATGTTGACGAACTTCACGCCGGACAGGTTGACATGCTCGTACATGTCGTCGGTGGCCACCAGCACGTGAGGGTGGCGCTTCAGCACTTCGCCCAGGGCGTTCAGTTCGTCCAGCGTGTAGACCGCCCCGGTCGGGTTGGACGGGCTGTTGATCATGAATATTTTGGTCTTGGGGGTGATGGCTGCATCCAACTGTGCCGGGGTGATCTTGAAACCCTGCTCGATGCCGCATTCGACGATGACTGGCTTGGCTTCGGCCACCATGGCGATGTCTACATA
>JAUYSN010000196.1 GCA_030696235.1 Sulfuricella sp.
GGCGGCGGCCACTTCGAAGCATTCGGCAAGATGACCATCAAGGGAAAAACTCTAGAGTCCCGCGCACCTTTCACCCTCAAACAAGAAAAAGGCGTCCTCATTCTGGACGGAGCCTTTCCGCTGAGACGCCTGGCCTACGGCATCGGCTCCGGCGTGTGGAGCGACACCTCGGTGGTCGCCGACGAAGTCCAGGTCAAGTTTCATTTCGTTTTGAAGTAGCCCCACCCTCAACAGGAGAAACACCATGAAGAAACTCACCATTCTCGCCGTTGCCGCTTCCCTGTCATCCGCCGCTTTCGCTGCGACGGAAACCTATGTGATCGACAACACGCATACCTACCCGCGCTTCGAGTACAACCACCTGGGCTACTCCATCCAGGTCAGCCGCTTTGACAAAACCAGCGGCAAGATCACCCTGGACCGTGCCGCCAAGACCGGCTCTGTCGATGTGGTGATCGATGCCAAATCCGTGAATACCGGATACGCGCTGTTCAATGAGCACATCCAAGTGGAAGATTACTTTTATACCGCGAAGTACCCGACCATCACCTTCAAGTCCAGCAGCCTGAAATTCGATGGTGACAAGCTGGTCGCCGTGAATGGCGACCTGACCGTCAAGGGCGTGACCAAGCCGGTGACGCTCAGCGTGACATCCTTCCACTGCATGCCTCACCCGATGCTCAAGAAAGACGCCTGCGGCGCCAACGCCACCACCAAAATCAAGCGTTCCGAATTCAACGCCGGGAAAAGCGCCCCCTTCGTGAGCGACGAAGTGACCCTGACCATCCCCGTCGAGGCCGTCAAGGAATAAACCGCTTTGGTTTGGCGGGAGTTGACAAAGGAATCGTAGGGTGCGTG
This sequence comes from Sulfuricella sp., assembly GCA_030696235.1. Taxonomy (GTDB): domain Bacteria; phylum Pseudomonadota; class Gammaproteobacteria; order Burkholderiales; family Sulfuricellaceae; genus Sulfuricella. Next base: position 859 of record JAUYSN010000196.1, read on the forward strand.
GGACGCACCCTATATGATCACCGGCGGCAACTGCGCGGCGAGGGCATTCTTTTCTGCCGCCACCGTACCCAGCAGCGCGAAACCGAGCAGCTTACCTTCCGCACCTCGAAACAATGCCCTGACGCCGTCGTCCACTTCATCAACCTGCCACTCGCCCTGCGCACCCATATCCGGCGGCGACACCACGGCCGGGCAGGCCGGGGTTTTCACCACCACCGGCATGGCCGGATAGCGCACCTGGGTAGCGTTGCCGGCCAGGGTAGGGGCCAAGGCACGCGCCGCCTGCATGATGGGCATGACGAAAGGCAGCACCCTGCCCTCCACTTCCGCGCAATCACCCAGGGCGTAAACATCCTCGTCACTCGTCTGCAACGAGGCATTCACCACGATGCCGCGATTGACCTTGATCCCCGCCGATTCCGCCAATGCGTTCCGTGGCCGCAGCCCGACCGCCGACAATACGACATCGGTCGCTATGGTTACTCCGTTGGCCAGAGTCATGCGAAATCCTTCACCGGCGCGTTCCACCTGCTGGGTGGTCGTGTCGAGATGGAACACGATCCCCGCCGCTTCCAGCTTGCGCTGCATGAATGCCGCGGATGCCGGCGGCAACAAACGTCCCAGCGGCTGCGCGGCAAGATCGATCACAGACACGTTGTAACCGGCCCCGACGAGGTCATTGGCAAACTCGCAGCCGATCAGCCCGGCGCCGAGTATGGCGATGTCCTTCTTACCCTCGATGGCCGCGCGGAAGCGCCGGTAATCGCCATGATCGTTCACCGACAACACCGCATCCGCCCCATTGCCGTGCAGCGGCAAACGGATAGGATCGGCGCCCATAGCCAGTACCAGCTTGCTGTAGGGCACTGTTTCGCCATTCACCGTCACCTGCTTCTGCGTGACATCGATAGCCGTCACCCTGGCGTGCGCACGGATCTCCAGCTTGAGCTCCTCCGCCATCTGCACCGCACCCTTGCCCAGCAACGCATCGGCATCCTTCTTCTGGGCAAACGCATTGGAGAGCATGGGTTTGGAGTAGAACCCGCCATGATCCGATGAAAGCATCACGAGGGGCGCCTCGCCGTCCAGCTTGCGGAACTCGCGAGCCACAGTGTAGCCCGCAAGTCCGCTGCCGATGATGACCACGGGCGGCCGGTTCATGATCAGATCTCCACCATTTCGAAGTCGGTCTTGGCGACGCCGCACTCCGGGCAGGCCCAGCTCTCCGGCACATCCGCCCAGCGCGTGCCGGCAGGAATGCCTTCCTTCGGATCACCCGCGGTTTCGTCGTAAACAAAGCCACATACGATACATTTCCATACTTTCATTTTCAGCTCCTTAATAGTCATTAAATGGTCAGGTTATTTCGCTTCGATCTTAGCCAACGTATCGCGGTAGTGGTTGGCGTGCTTCTCTTCCACCTTGGCCAATGCCGCAAAGCGCTTGGCGGCTTTCTCCAGAGTGACCCTGAACTGGTGGGCATGTTCCCTGGATTCCGCAATCTGCTCGTCGATTTCCGCCACGGCAGCCTGGTTGCCTTCTTCCACCGCGGTATGGCGGAAGGATGGGTACATTTCGGTGTATTCGTGAGTCTCGCCGGCAATCGCCATTTCCAGGCACCTGGCGGGCGTCATGGACCCTGCCGGGTAGAGCAGGTCAAGATGGCCCAAAGCATGCTGCACTTCCTGGGCAGCAGTTTCCTCGAATACCCTGGCAATCTCCACATCGCCTGCAGCGCGGCAGACTTTTGCAAAGAACATGTACTTGGTGTGAGCCATCGATTCGCCGGCGAAGGCGGCTTCAATATTCTGGATCGTGGTCGGCGCTTGCATTTTGTTTCTCCTTTACGGTTTTGATCATCGTGCGTTGAGTACACGATACGCATGGTAGAGAAACGCAATAGATAGGTCTAATTGATTGTTACGATATGATCGATAGCCATTGACTATGGCACAACGGCGGGCTCGTCCAGCTTGCTCACGCCCGGCAGATTGCAGGCCAGGATCGCCTGGTACACCGCCTCCACCGCCAGCGGGCGGGGAAAGCTCTTGCGCCACGCCAGCGCCACGCGGCGGCAGGGAACGGGGGCAGCAAACGGGCGCACGGCAAGCAGACTGTTATGTTCGGGAATGAAATCCGCCGGGGTCGAGGGCAGCACGGTAATGCCCACCCCGGAAGCCACCATGTAGCGGATGGTTTCCAGAGAGCTGCCCTCCAGCGTTTTCTGGATGCCGTTGCTGCCGCGGTTGAGCGCCGGGCAGGCCTGTAGCACCTGGTCGCGAAAGCAGTTGCCGCTGGTCAGGAGCAGCACGTCCTCCTCACTCACCCAGGCGGCGGGGATTTCCGCGTTTTTCAGCCAGGCATGACCGCTCGGCAGAACGATGCGAAACGGCTCGTCGTACACCGCCCGGGTAACGATACCGGCTTCGGCAAAGGGTAACGACAGCACCACCAGATCCAGCTCGCCGCGCCTGAGAAGATCGGCCAGCTTGTGCGTGTAATTTTCCTGGATCAACAACGGCATCTTGGGCGCCTGCTCGCGCAGGATCGGAATCAGCCCCGGCAGGAGATAAGGCCCGATGGTGTAAATGGCGCCCAGACGCAGCGGCCCCGCCAACTGGTCCTTGCTCTGCGAAGCCACGCGCTTGACCCCCTCCGCCTCCTCCAGCACGCGATGGGCCTGGGCCACGACCTGCTCGCCGAGAGGCGTCAGCGACACCTCGCTCGCGCCGCGCTCGAACAAGGTCACTCCAAGCTCCTCTTCCAGCTTGCGCACCGCCACGCTCAAGGTCGGCTGACTGACAAAACAGGCTTCAGCCGCACGGCCGAAGTGTCGCTCACGAGCGACAGCGACAATATATTTGAGTTCAGTAAGGGTCATGTCAGAATTCAGCGCGGGCAAGCACAAGCCCGCTGAAAATCGCTACGATAGCCAGTTTCCAGCGCCTCTGTCCACCCATTTCAAGACTCATCGCCAACCCCTGACAAAAATCTAAGCATTTCCCCTTATTGCGCAAAAAGAATATTAGCCACACTGTATCAACCATTTCATTTAGTTAACAAATTGCCTCTATCGAGATTACAACACACCTCGAAAAGCAGATAAATCCGCCTCCATCAAATATTCTGAAAATGGAAAACTTGGAAGTGTCATGAGCGATAACACCAAAAAGCAACGAATCGACGATCACGAAGAACGAACCAAGCTGGAACTGGTCGACGAAATTTCACAGTCCGAGCTGCGGTTAAGGAACCGCGAAGCGCACATGCTGCACGAGTTGCAGGCGCACCAGATCAAGCTGGAAATGCAGAACCTCGATCTGCGGAAAGCGCAGGAGCAGCTGGAAGAAGCGCGTGACCGCTACGCCGATCTTTACGATTTCTCCCCAGTCGGCTACTTAACCCTGGACGAAGACGGTTGCGTGCTGGAAACCAACCGGACCGCCACCCTTCTTCTCGATCAGGAACGTGCAAAGGTGATTGGCAAGCCTTTTGCGAACTGGCTTGCCCCGGGCGAGACCGGGCAGTTCCTTGTACACCTGAATCAGGCGCTCTCTTCCACGAGCAACGTGGTTATCGAGACAAAAATCATGGTCGCCGGAAAACTACGCGACATAAGGCTGGAAAGCTCGGCCAGCTACGATGCCTCAGGCAAAAGCCGCAGCTGCCGGACGGTGATGACCGATA
>JAUYSN010000176.1 GCA_030696235.1 Sulfuricella sp.
GCGCTGCACTCGCAGGTGGCGATGCACGCCGAATATGGCGGGGTGGTGCCGGAACTCGCTTCGCGTGATCACATCCGGCGCGTGCTGCCGCTGACCCGGCAAATCCTGCTAGAGGCGGGTTGCACCCTGAACGATATCGAGGCCATCGCCTACACCGAGGGTCCGGGACTGGCCGGGGCGCTGCTGGTCGGCGCCAGCATTGCCGCCGCGCTTGGGTTCGCGCTCAAGGTGCCGGTCATCGGCATCCACCATCTTGAAGGCCACCTGCTCGCGCCATTGCTCGAACCCAATCCGCCCCCCTTCCCGTTTGTCGCCCTGCTGGTTTCCGGCGGCCACAGCCAGTTGATGAAAGTTTCCGGCATCGGCGCCTACGAAACCTTGGGGGAAACCCTGGACGACGCCGCTGGCGAAGCCTTCGACAAGACCGCCAAGCTGCTCGGGCTGGGCTATCCGGGCGGACCGGCGCTGTCCATGCGGGCCGAACGGGGCGTGCCGGGACGTTTCAAGCTGCCGCGACCAATGATCAACAGCGGCGACCTCAACTTCAGCTTCAGCGGCCTGAAGACCGCAGTGCTGACCCTGTCCAGGCAGCAGACACTGGATGACCAGACCGTGGCCGACATCGCCCGCGCCTTTCAGGACGCCATCGTCGAGGTGCTCGCCGCCAAATCGCTGGCCGCGTTGAGCCAGAGTGGCCTGGACCGGCTGGTGGTAGCCGGCGGGGTGGGCGCCAACCGGCAGTTGCGCGAACATCTCTATGCGCTTTCCGCCCGCCGGGGCTTTGAGGTGTTTTATCCGAAACTCGAATTCTGCACCGACAACGGCGCCATGATCGCCTTCGCCGGCGCAATGCGGATCAAGCTCTCATCCGCCAAGGGCTGGAAGTTCAACGTGCGGCCGCGCTGGGATCTGTCGCAGCTGGAATCAGACGCTATTTGACGCCGCGCAATCCGCTCACCCAGCGGATCAGGGCTTCGTTGCCGATCATCCGCGTCACCTCCAGCGGAAAAAACAGCACCGCATAGAATGCAATCAGGATCAGGATCAACAACACGTGGCCGAGCACGCTTTCCGGCCGTAGCACCCCCCAGTATTTCATGGCGAGGAACACCAGATCCTTCTTGTGCTCCGACATGCTGCGGTATTTCAACACCAGCTTGACCAGCAGATAGACGGCGTAGCCGCCGCTAAGCGACAGGAACACCACGCGAAACAGGCTGTACATGTCCATGCCGCCGAGCAGGGCGCGGTGATACATCAGCGAAAGCCCCCCCATGACCACAGAAGCGACCACCGCGATCAGGATGTTGGCGATCAGGCGCCGCCGTTCGCGAGCCAGATCCTGCTGGCGCTGGATGAAGAAGCTGTCCACCTCGCGCTTCAGATACTCGACCCGGTCCTGCACCAGGCCGGTGATTTCCGCTTTCATCACGGCCACACGGGCGTCGATCGTGGCCCCGAGCTTCTCCGCGGCGTAGTCCACCAGCTCGATCACGTCGCCCTTGGTGAACTGGCGCTGGCTGTGCAATTCTGCGGAAATCTTGTCCAGCTTGTTATCCACTTCCCGGCTCGCGCTCAATACCGCCTCACGCAGTTCGCCGCTAGCCTCCTTCACCCCGCCCTGGACAACGCCATTCAACTTCTCCGCGGCCTCCTCGATGGCCGTGCGGGAAACCTGTTCCAGGCTTTCCCGTGCGTAATCCATTTCCTTTTCGAACCAGGCCACAGCCACACCTCCCGTGTTAAATATAGCGCTTACTGCGGCGGCGCATCGCCGGGCTGAGTCTTGCCGATCGCATGTTCCTTGCCGGAAAGCAGGTTCTGGATATTGCTCTTGTGCCGCCACATCAGGAGCAGCGACAGCGCCGCCACCGCCGCAACCAGCACACCGGATTTCAACCACAACCAGCCGTAAAACGGCGTGAACAGCGCCGCGATCAAGGCGGACAAGGAAGAAATTCGAAACATGTAGGCCGCCAGCAGCCAGGTTGCCAGGGCAGCGAGACCCAGCCAGGGATTAAGCGCCAGCAGGATGCCCAGCACCGTGGCTACGCCCTTGCCGCCGTGGAAGCCGAAAAAAACCGGGTAGGCATGGCCGAGGAACACCGCTATTGCCGACGCGGCGACGGCAGTCTCGTCCAGGCCGTAGACGGGCGCCAGGCGCAACGCAAGAAAAACCGCCAGCCAGCCCTTGGCGCCATCGCCCAGCAAGGTCACCGCGGCGGCCAGTTTTTTGCCGGTGCGCAATACATTGGTCGCGCCCGGATTTTTCGAGCCGAAGGTGCGCGGATCGGGCAAGCCGAACACCTTGCTGGTGAGTACGGCAAAGGAAATCGAACCGATCAGGTAAGCGGCGAGGATGAAAATTACCGTATTCATGTCAAAGCACCTAAGCCGGACGAGCCGGAAGAAAAATGGAGTGATGGGTAATGGGGGATGAGTGATGGTCGAAAGGTTTTCATCACCCATTCCTCATCACCCATCACCGTACGGCTCATTTCAATCCCAAATTCTTGTCGAATTTTGACATCATTGGGTCAATAAGCGATTAAAATGGCCACTTTTAGATTTTACGGCAAATTGTCCGCCCGAACACCCGATGGATATCGTTTTCCTGGAAGAAATCAAGCTCGACATCGTCATCGGCATCTATGAGTGGGAGCGCAAAGTCCCCCAGACTATCCGCATCGACATCGACATCGGCCTGCCGCACAGCCGTGCCGGCGAAACCGACAGCATAGCGGACACCATCGACTATGGTGCAGTGATGGCGCGCATTCGTCAAACCGCGGCCGAACAGCACTTTTCCCTGGTGGAAGCCCTGGCGGAGCACATTGCCGCCCTGATCCGCACCGAGTTCGGCGCGCCCTGGGTAAAAGTCTCTGTCGCCAAACTGGGCATGCTGCGCGGCGTCAAGCGGCTGGGAATCGTGATTGAACGCGGGGAACGGTCATCAGCCTGGAAGCCTTAGCGGCCGCACTGCTAATCCTCCTTCTCGCCTACTTCATCCGTGGCATCACCGGCTTCGGCTCCGGACTGATTGCGGTACCGCTCCTGGCGCACTTCCTGCCCCTGCAATTCGTCGTGCCGTTCGTGCTGATGCTGGATTTTACGGCTTCCATTACGCTCGGCGGCAAAACCCGCAAGCACATCGACTGGAATGAGCTGAAACCCTTGCTGCCCTTCGGCGCGGCAGGCGTGATGCTGGGCGTGGCCCTGCTCATCCATATGCCGCGCGAGCCGTTGCTGGTCGGGCTGGGGATTTTCGTCCTGATTTTCGGCGTGCGCAACCTGCTCAATATCCACGGCGAAAAACCGATCTCGCGTCTCTGGGCCATTCCCGCCGGGCTAACGGGCGGCACCGTGGGCGCACTATTCGGTACGGGCGGTCCGCCCTACATCATCTACCTGTCCCACCGCCTGAAGGACAAGGCCGAACTGCGCGCCACCTTCTCCGGCCTGTTCATCTTCGACGGCGGGTTACGGCTCGTTTCTTTCCTCGCTACCGGCCTGCTGCTGCAAGACGGAATGTTCACCGCCCTGCTTGCCGCCTTGCCGGTCATGGCGCTTGGCCTGTATCTCGGCCACCGCGCCCACATCGGCATCTCCAGCCGGCAAATGCTCAAACTCATCGGCGTGCTGCTCATCGGCAGCGGCGCCTCGCTTCTCTGGAAAGCCTGGATGTGAGAAGCGGTCTTCAAGCGCCAGCCACTCCCGCACCGTGATCAGCCCCGTTTTTCCGATCCCCAAGCCCGGGGTTGGTCACATTTTTAGCGATTTGGTTCCATGCATGAGCCGCGACAAGTCGATCTTCCTTTGCTATATTTAAATCAAGTAGCTTCTTGTTTCTTCGCGCCGTTCCCAGAAAGCGGCCGTCCCTAAAAAAACCTTGCCGGATCCCCATTCGCGCGGGATCGATACAGTTTTATTTATGAGCCTCCCTTTAAGGGCTTTCATCCTTCATTAACGTATCTTTACCGAGGCAGGAATCATGAAACAGTTACGCTCGATAGGTTTATTGATGTTAGCTGTGGCCTCCATGTCTGGAGGGGCTTTTGCTCAGGAGCCCAATGGCGCGCCGCCGGAGCCGGAAAATGACCGTTGGATTGTCCAGTTCGAAGGGGCGCCGTCCGAAAACGAAATTGATGCGCTGATCAGCTACACCGGCGGGCAGACCGTCAAGCGGCTTCATCTGATCAACGGCCGTGCGGTGCGGGGTCCCGAGTCCATGGTTGCAACCCTGCGCACCAGCATCCTGGTAAAGCGTGTGGAAAAAGATGTGATCCGCAAGGCGACAGCCAAGCCCGCTCCAAGTCAAACCATACCCTGGGGAGTGGACCGCATCGATGCCGAGAAGGCATGGCGCACCTCGACGGGAAGCGGCGTCAAGGTAGCCGTGCTCGACACCGGCATCTCCCTGTCCCATCCCGACCTCAAGGACAACATCAATACCAACTGCAGCTACAACACCATAGACCCAAGCAAAGCCCCCGAGGACCAGAACGGCCATGGCAGCCACGTTGCCGGGACGATCGCCGCGGTTCACAACGGCATCGGGGTGGTGGGCGTGGCGCCCAAGGCCACGCTCTGCGCCGTCCAGGTGCTCAGCGCTTCGGGCTGGGGCTACTGCTCAGACATCATCGAAGGTCTGAGCTGGGTCATAGGAAAAGGCATAAAAGTGGCCAACATGAGCTACGGCGGTTCGGAGCTATGCAGCGGGGAAAAAGAGGCGCTGGACTCGGCCGATGCAGCTGGAATCACCCTGGTGGCAGCGGCCGGCAACAATTACGGCGGCGCGGTGGACTGGCCGGCCAAGCACGAAAAGGTGATCGCCGTGACGGCGGTGGGCCAAAAGACGGATGGCACTCTCTATTTTGCATCCTTTTCCAGCAAAGGGCCCGAGGTGGACCTGACCGCCCCCGGGGTGTCGATCCCTTCCACCTACAAGAAGGCCGGCTACAAGACCTTGAGCGGCACTTCCATGGCGGCACCGCATGTTTCCGGCGTGGCTGCGCTGGTGTTGGAGAAAAACCCCGGCTTTAACCCGGCCGATGTCAAAAAGCGGCTGGAACAGACTGCGGAATGCCTGGGCAGCCTCGGATCTTGCAGCACCAACGGCACCAAAAATTGGCTGCAGGGGTGGGGATTGGTGGATGCCTGCAAGGCGGTCAATGGAACATCGTGCCAATAATGATGGCGCGGATTGGCTTGACTGCTTGGATTATCGTCGCACCGACCCTATTTGCAGTGAATGGGATAGCCTCCGCCGGCCAGAACTGTCCAGCGGAGGTTATTCTCAAGGCGCCGCGAGGGGAACTGCGAACGGACCGGGCGGTGACATTTTCCGTGACGGTGAGAAACCCCGGAGGAAGCCCGCTCAACTGCCTGCTGCCCACCGCACAAGTCTACGACGTGCTGGTGCTGCGAGAAGGGCGGATGGTGTGGCGCTGGTCACAGGGGATGCGGTTTGCGGCGGTACTGACGCCTCTTTCTCTTCCACCGGAGGGCGCCAGGGCTTACCGGGTCGACTGGGAGACGTCGCAAGGCGCTCTCCGTGACTTGGCGGGAGAACCGCTCGAACCCGGCAGCTACCAGGCAGTCGCCGTCCTGAAGGTTAGGCCCGAAATCCGCTCGCAGCCGGTTTCATTGCATTTTCCCCCACCGGCAAGCCGCTGACCGTGCCTTGGAAGAGCCTCACCCCCGCGGGTGGTGCATGGCGTGCAGCTGCTTCAGGCGCTCACGCGCCACGTGGGTATAGATCTGGGTGGTGGCAATGTCGGCATGCCCGAGCAGCATTTGCACCACGCGCAAATCGGCGCCGTGGTTGAGCAGATGGGTGGCGAAGGCGTGGCGCAGGGTATGCGGCGATAACGGCTTCCCGACCCCGCCCTGGACGGCGCGGCGCTTGATCAGGTACCAGAAGGCTTGGCGCGTCATCGCCCCGTGCCGGGCAGTGACAAACAGGGCGTCGCTGGTTTTGCCATTGAGCAGATGCGGGCGTGCTTCGGCCAGATAGCGCTTTAGCCAGCCGACAGCCTCTTCGCCCAGAGGCACCAGTCTTTCCTTGCCGCCTTTGCCCATGACGCGCACCACGCCCATATCCAGGCTCGCTTCCGCCACCTTCAGCGTCACCAGTTCGGAAACCCGCAGGCCGGTGGCATAAAGTGTTTCCAGCATCGCCTTGTCGCGCAATCCCAGTGCGTCGCCAATATCGGGCGCATTCAACAAGGCTTCCACGTCCGCTTCGGTCAGGCTTTTTGGCAGCGCCCTGACCTGTTTCGGCGAGGCGATGTTGAGCGTCGGATCGGCACTTATCCGGCCCTGGCGCAACAGGTAGCGGTAAAACCGCCGGAAGCTGGAAAGCTCGCGACTGGCGGTGCTGGCACGGGTTTTCGTCACATTGTACTGATGCGACAAAAAACCTTCCAGCTCGGCATGACCCGCCTCATGCAAGCTCTTGCCGCATGTCCCATGGAGCCAAACGGCGAACTGCTGCAAATCGCGCCGGTAGCTCTCCAGGGTATTGCGAGCCAGGCCTTCCTCAAGCCACAGCGCGTCACAGAATTCGTCAAGCAGGCTGTCTGCGCTCATGCTGTAACAGCCAACGTTTGATCGCCAGCGGATCGCCGCCGGCGCTGTTCATGAACCCGCCCAGACCGTCTCGCGCCAGCACACGGTGGCAGGGGATGATCACGGGAATGGGATTGGCGCCGCAGGCTTGCCCCACCGCGCGCGGCGCGGAGCGGAGCCGCTTGGCCAGCTCGCCGTAGCTTTGCGTCGAGCCGCTCGGAATCTGCCGTAGCGCCTGCCACACCTTGGATTGGAACACAGTGCCGTGCAACGCGAGAGGCAGGTCGAAACTAAAAAGAGGATCGGCGAGATAGGCCTGCAACTGGGTGCAAACCTGTCTGGAAACGGCATCCTGCGGCTCCAGAGCCGGGGTTCCAAGCGGCAGAAAATCAAGTCCGGTCAGCGCCGTGCCGTCGGTCATGATGCCGAGCACCGCAAATGGCGCAGGAAATCTCGCCTGGTAAGCCATTACCCCACAACCGCGCCGCAGGCGGCGCTGACTAACGAGAAGAAGCTAGGGAATATCACGACCGGATAACGCATGGCAACATTTTAGCCGATCAACCTAAAAATGGCGATTAACCACGAATTACACGAATGTTCACGAATGAACACGAATAGTTAGAGACTATCATCGTGTCGCCTGGAGGCCCCTGCTTTTGGCATCAAATAAGCAAAGCAGGCTATCAATTATTACCAATTGAGATTCGTGAACATTCGTGTTTTATTCGTGTAAATTCGTGGTTAAAAGCTTTTTCCAAGATCAAAACGACAAAGGCCACCAAGGCAATGCCTTGGTGGCCTTTGGACTGCGGCGTGTAAGTTTACTGTGCCGACTTCGCCGGCTGAGCACGGGCGACCAGCTTTTCCTTGATACGCGCAGATTTGCCGGAGCGGTCGCGCAGGTAATACAGCTTGGCGCGGCGCACGTCGCCGCGGCGCTTCACCTCGATGCTGGCAATCAGCGGGGAATGGGTCTGGAAGGTACGTTCCACGCCTTCGCCGTTGGAAATTTTGCGGACGATGAATGCGGAGTTGAGGCCCCTGTTGCGCTTGGCAATCACCACACCTTCAAAAACCTGCACCCGCTTGCGGGTACCTTCCACGACGTTGACGCCGACGATCACCGTGTCGCCCGGGGCGAAATCGGGGATGGTCTTGCCCAGGCGGGCGATTTCTTCCTGTTCCAGCTGCTTGATGATATCCATTTAAAACTCCTTGCTTGGTTATTTATCGGATTCCTGTTCCTGCTGGTTTTCTGCTTTAAATTCAGCCAGCAGCCCGGATTCCTGTTTTGTCAACTGACGGGCGGCC
>JAUYSN010000185.1 GCA_030696235.1 Sulfuricella sp.
GGAGCATGTACGCACGATCCTGCGCGAAGCCCCCAAACACCTGAACAAGGGTGGACTACTGGTGGTGGAAATCGGCCACAACCGGGATGCGCTGGAAGAAGCCTTCCCCGAACTGCCGTTTACTTGGCTGGAAGTCAGTGCCGGCGACGAACATGTCTTCCTGCTTACCCGCGAGCAAATGGCTTAATCCTGAAATGCGATAGCGCATGTAGGGCGGATGAGCGCAGCGTTATCCGCCGTATGAAATAATCCCCATGCGGCGGATAACGGCCTGCGGCCTCATCCGCCCTACCGTGTTTCCGCCTTACGCGCGTTCTGATTTCCTATCCCCACCTCTGGACTCCGACTCAACCCGTCTCTCCAATCAGCGTGATGGCGACGACTTGCGTGGACGGCGAGCCGGTTTTTCTGATGCTGCAGCCGGCGCCACGGGATGATGTGATCTGATCCTGCTTACCCGCTTATCCTCGTCGGGGCGCGACTGCTTGTCTGCGATGGCGGGGGCTTCTATCCCCGCCCATTTCAGTATCTGACGCACCTGTACCGGATCCAGCTCCATGGTCTGCCCGCGCTTCAGGCGCGGCGGCAGGTTGATCGCACCGAAGCGCACCCGCATCAAACGGCTGACGGTCAGGCCGACCGCTTCGAACATGCGCCGCACCTCGCGGTTACGACCCTCGCGCAAGACGACGCGATACCAGTGGTTGATGCCTTCACCGCCCTGGTCGGAAATCGTATCGAAATTCGCCGTGCCGTCCTCAAGCTCTATCCCCGCCGTAAGCTGCTCCATCTGTTCGGGCGTGAGAGTGCCCAAGGTGCGCACCGCGTATTCACGCTCCACTTCGAAACGCGGGTGCATCAAATGATTGGCCAGTTCGCCGGAGGTGGTGAAAATCAGCAGGCCACTGGTGTTGAAATCCAGGCGCCCGATGGCGATCCATTTCGAGGTTCTCATCTGCGGCAGGCGATCGAACACGCTGGGACGGCCTTCCGGGTCGTCGCGGCTGACGATCTCGCCTTCCGGCTTGTGGTAGAGCATGATGCGCGGCATCTTGCCCGCAGCACGAACACGGACGTTCTTGCGATCCACCCGGACGACGTCATCATCGCCGATGCGCGCACCCAGCTCGGCAACTTGGCCGTTGACCGTCACCCGTCCGGCCTTGATCAGCTCTTCCATGTCACGGCGCGAACCCAATCCGGCCTGGGCCAGGATCTTCTGCAGCTTCTGGGTCGGCTGATGACCTCGACGCACATGCGGCGTGCCGGCTTTGTCAGCGACGACATCGTCCTCCTCAACTTCATGGACGGGAGTTTGAGCTTCCTCCTCCCAGGCGGGCTTCACTTCGCTTTGCGCCTTCAGCGGCTTGCGAAACGGCGTCTTCTTGCCGCCGCGAAATTCCTGGGTGCTCGCTTTCTTCCTTGGCGGCGAATCGGAGCGCGCTCCGGTGGAATCCTTCTTTTCTGGCATATCGTCCTGCTTTCCGTTATTCGTTAGATGTTGCGAGTATATTGATGTCGGTCTGCTCCAACTGCGGCAATTCCTCCAGCGAGCGCAAACCGAGATCGTCGAGCAATTGTTTGGTGGTGGCGAACAGCGCGGGCCGGCCCGGCACGTCGCGGTGGCCAACCGCATCGATCCAGCCGCGCTCTTCCAGCGTCTTGATCACCTGGCTGCTGACCGTAACGCCGCGGATATCCTCTATGTCGCCACGCGTCACCGGCTGCTTGTAGGCGATGATCGCCAGGGTTTCCATGACGGCGCGGGAATAGCGCGGCGGCTTTTCCGGGTTGAGGCGGTCGAGATGTTTCTGGTATTCGGCGCGCGCCTGGAAACGCCAGCCACTCGCTACGCTGACCAGCTCCACGCCGCGCCCCGTCCAGTCCTGGCGCAGTTCTTCCAGTAGTTTGCGCAGGATATCCGTGCTCAGTTCGAAGTCGAACAGCTTTTTCAACTCGTGCAGGGAAAGTGGTTCCTGGCCCACCAGCAGGGCAGTTTCCAGCACCAGTTTAATCTCTTTAAAATTAGGCGTCTGCATGATTCAGTTTCACATAAATCGGCGCAAAAGGCTCCTGCTGGGTGACCACCACCAGTGACTCCCGTACCAGCTCCAGCACGGCGAGAAAGGTTACCACCAGTTCCGGTATGCCACGTGTCGGGTCGAACAGCGCGCCGAACTCGGCGAAGCGCTCGTCCTTCAGGTGGCGCAGGAGGCGGCTCATGTGTTCGCGCACCGACAGCTCCTCACGACTCACCTTGTGGTGGCGATTGACCCTGGCACGCGCCAGCACGCCCAGCCAGGCCTGTTTCAGATCATCCAGACTGACTTCCGGCAGGCGCTTTGACGCAGCCTGCTCCAGCCATACCTGAACCAGGGCGAAATCGCGCCCGGCGACAGGCAACTCATCCAGCCGCTGTGCCGCCAGCTTCATCTGCTCGTATTCCAGCAGCCTTCTCACCAGCTCGGCGCGCGGGTCGGTTTCTTCCTCCGTGCTCTCGTCGCGGCGCGGCAGCAGCATGCGCGACTTGATCTCTATCAGCAGCGCCGCCATCAGCAGGTACTCGGCCGCCAGTTCGAGCTGGCCTGCATGCATCATTTCTACATAGTGCATGTACTGCCTCGTCAGCTCTGCCATCTGGATGTTGAGTACATCCAGGTTCTGGCGGCGGATCAGGTACAGCAGGAGATCGAGCGGGCCTTCGAAAGTTTCGAGGAAAACCTCGAGCGCTTCGGGCGGAATGTAGAGGTCATGCGGCATCTCGGCGAGCGGCTCACCGTGGATGCGGGCAACAGGGGGAGATTCCAGAACTACCGCCATACCAAATTTACCGCAAAGGACGCGAAGGATCGCAAAGTATACCTGTTAGCCTCCCCCTTGCGTACCTTTGCGTCCTTTGCGGTGAAAAGCTTTTCAGGCAAAAACGATCTTCACCACATCTTTGAATTGTCTCACAAAATGCGCCGTCACGCCTTCCTTTATGTGATCCGGCAGCTCGTCAAAATCACGCCGGTTGGCTTCCGGGAAAATCAACTCCGTAATACGGATGCGCCTTGCCGCAATGACTTTCTCGCGCAATCCGCCGATAGGCAGCACTTCGCCGGTCAGGGTCAGTTCGCCGGTCATGGCTAGCGGACGGGAAATTTTCTCGTGGCGCGCCAGCGACAGCAGCGCGGTGGCCATGGTGATGCCTGCACTCGGACCGTCCTTGGGCGTCGCGCCTTCCGGCACATGCAGGTGGACAAAGGCTTCGTCGAAAAACGCCGGGTTCCCCTTGTATGCCTTGAGATGCGAGGAAACATAGCTGTAGGCGATTTCCGCCGACTCGCGCATCACCTCGCCAAGTTTGCCGGTCATCTTGAAACCGCGGTTCTTGGTGTGCACCAGCGTGGCCTCGATCGACAGCGTGGCGCCGCCCATCGCCGTCCAAGCCAGGCCCGTCACCACTCCAATGCCGGTGATCGGCTTTTCCGGCATGAACAACGGCTTGCCCAGATATTCATCAACCTCGTCGACGCCCAGGCGTATCGGCTGCTCCGCGCCGCCGACGATCTTGACCACCGCCTTGCGTACCATGCTGCCCAGCTGTTTTTCCAGATTCCGCACCCCGGCCTCGCGCGCAAAACCCTCGATGACGCGCTTCAGAGCCGCTTCGGTGATGGTAAGACCGCCGCGCTTCAGCCCCGCCTTCTTGAGCTGCTTCGGCCACAGGTGGTGCCTGGCGATTTTCACCTTCTCGGCGGTGATATAGCCGGAAAGCCGGATCGTCTCCATCCGGTCCAGCAGCGGCGCGGGGATGGTATCGAGCTGGTTGGCAGTGCAAACAAACAGTACCTTGGACAGGTC
>JAUYSN010000187.1 GCA_030696235.1 Sulfuricella sp.
CGACCAGGTTGATCACCGCATCCATACCCTGGAACAGCCCCTTGAGCACATCCGGATCATGGACATCCGCTTCCACCAGCGACACCGTCGGCAGCACGGCAAGGTGCTTGGCGCGGTTGATATTGCGGTAAGGCACACGCACTTCATATCCCCGCCCGCACAGCCGGCTGACCACGTGCTGACCCACAAAACCGCCTCCGCCCAACACACAAACTTTTTTTATTTCCATGATTTTTCCTTATTCTTCAGCGGTGGTTAGATGCCCCAAGGTTTCAGTGCAGGCTCACGCGAAGCGCGTTACGCCGGAGCTAAAACCGCTTCCGCCAAGCACGCATACTTTCTTGATTTCCATGGTTTTTCTCCTTATTCGCAATCCGGCGCGCGCTCGTCATCGCCGCCGCATTCGATTTTTCCGCTTCCTGACGTAATCGTGCCCAGGCGCTGTTTCAATGACTGCAACTGCCGGCCGAACTGGTTGCCGTAGTAAACGGCATTGCTCATCACCTTCTGCGCATAGCCGCGGGTTTCGGCAAACGGAATGGTTTCGGCATAGATCGCGCCTTCCATCGGCGCCTCGCTGCGCCACTTGATGGCGCGGCTGGGACCTGCGTTGTAGGCGGCAGTCGCCAGCAGCGGCTGGCCGTCGAGTTTGTCGAGCACATACTTGAGATAATAGGTGCCGAGCGCCACGTTGGTATCCAGCTGGTTGACCAGCGACTGGCTGAAGTTCTTCATCCCGAGGCGCTTCGCCACCCAACGCGCCGTTCCCGGCATCAGCTGCATCAACCCCGACGCGCCGACGCCGGAACGCGCCTGCTGGACAAAGCGGCTTTCCTGGCGGATCAGGCCGTATACCCAGGCCTCGTCCAGGCCGACCAGACGTGCTTGCTCCTGCATCACGTCACGGTGGGGAGCGGGAAAGCGCAGACTGAAATTATGCAACTGCTGGGTCTTGTCCGCAGTATTGATGGCCCGGTCATACCAGCCGTGGCGCTGCGCCACCTCCGCTGCAGCCAGCAGACGCCTGTCATCGAGCCCGCGCACCGCCCACACCCACTCACGGTTGGCCTCATAGCGCAGGTTCATCTCGTACAGGGCCAGCGCGCGCCGGATCGCCGGCAGCTTCTCCATGGCCTTGATCTCGTCGTCACTCGCCTTGAAACTTTCGGCCGGGATGCCGGCCACCACACCCAACTCCCCGGCGGCAAGCTGGCCGTAATAATTGAACTCCTTCGACAGCGGCGCCAGGATCGCGTTGCCCTGGACCGGCTTGCCCTGCGCCTTGAGCGCGCGCGCCTTCCAGTAGCGCCAGGAGCCCTGGTTCTGCTCCGCCTCCGACATGGCGGCAATGGCGGCCTGCACCTCCGGCCAGTTCTGCTCGCGCAAGGCCGCGCGCACTTTCCAGGCGAGCTGCAAGTCGGAAAGGCGAGTCCCGTCCGCCTTGCCGAACCAGGCCAGCGCTTCCGGATCGTGCTTGCGCGCAGCATGGAAAGCCAGCTGGCCCCAGCCATAAGCCTGTTCTTCCGCGCCGAAACTGGAATACAGCGAATTCCAGTAAGGCAAGGCCTGCTGCGGCTGGCTGCGAGCCGCGCGGGACAGGGCGAACAGGGTCAGCTCCCGGCCGGCACGGGTCTTCAGGTCAACCGGCAGCTTGTCGAGAAAGGCGAGCGGGTTTTCCGCCGCACGCTCCAGCTCGCGCAGGGGAATCTCCTGCCCGCCGGGGAAGTAACGCGCAACATGCTTCGCCACGCTGACGTTACCCGCCTCCAGGGTAAGCCTCAAACGCGCCCACACGTCCTCCACGGTGAGCAGGCCGTTGGTCGCCAAAGCATCGGACAGGGGCAGGCAGCTCTCAGGCTGCTCTTCGGCGTTGAACCAGCAGGGCTTCGCCTCCGCCAGCGCAGCACCGTCTCCCAGTGCGAGCCGCGCCTGCAAGGCATAGCAGACCAGATCCGAGTCCCTGGTGATCAGCGCGGGGTATTCGCTCATGAACAGTTCCCAGCGCTGGTTTTTTGCCAGCATCCGCAGCCATTCGGCGAGCAGCCGGTCGGCCAGGAAACTGTCCCCGTTACGCTGGATAAACCCCTTGATCTCGTCCGGGCTCGCATCCTTGAGGCGCAACATGAGTTGCATATAAGCGACGAAGGGCTCCAGCACATGGCCTTGCAAGCGCGCGGCCATGGTATCGAAACGGGAAATATTGCCCGACCTGAAAGCCTCGCGCGCCGCGAGGAAGTCAGCCTCGTGGTTTGCCGAGGCGGCATTGCTGAATGCGGAAAGCGCGGCCCCCGCGGAAAAAACAACGGCAACAAAGAGAGATTTCATAAGTGCTATAGTAAAACTTGACGACCTTAAAAGATAGCACACGATGCCCCACATCAGCCTGAATCCCGCCACCGGCAAGGTTGAGCGAGTTTTCCAGAGATGCGACGATCAACATCTCGACAGCGCATTGGAAGAGAGTCGAAAAGCCCAGAAAATCTGGCAAATGGCCGGCTTCGTGCAGCGCGCCGAAGCGCTGCGCCGCGCGGCGGAAATCCTGATGGCAAACCACGACGACTACGCCGCCCTGATTACCCGGGAAATGGGCAAGCCGTTGCGGGAAGCCCGGGCCGAAGTGGAAAAATGCGCCCTGGCGTGCGACTACTACGCCCTCCACGCTGCCGAATATCTCGCGAACGAGCCGATCGAAACCGACGCCGCCCGGAGCTACGTCAGCTACCCGCCGCTCGGCACAGTGCTCGCGATCATGCCGTGGAATTTCCCCTTCTGGCAGGTGTTCCGCGCCGCCGCACCGGCGCTGATGGCTGGCAACGCCATCGTGCTCAAACACTCATCCAACGTGCCGCAATGTGCGCTGGCGGCGGAGGATATTTTCCGTACCGCGGGCCTGCCGAAAGGCCTGTTCGCCACCCTGATGATCGAAGCGAACCAGGTGGCAGGCATCATCGCTGATCCGCGCATCCATGCCGTCACTTTTACCGGATCGGAGCCGGTCGGGCGACAGGTTGCCGCGGAGGCAGGGCGAAACCTGAAAAAGTGCGTACTGGAACTGGGCGGATCAGACCCCTTCGTCGTGCTGCGCGATGCCGATCTCGACTACACCAGCACCCAGGCCGTCAATTCACGCTTTCTCAACAACGGTCAGTCCTGCATCGCAGCCAAGCGTTTCATTGTCGTGCCGGAAATCGCTGACGAATTCGTGCTCCTGATGATGCAGAAAGTTGCCGCCCTCCGAGTCGGGGATCCCATGAAGGAAGACACGCAGACGGGACCGATGGCAAGACTCGACCTGCGCGACGAACTGCACCGCCAGGTAACGGATTCCATCGCCCAGGGAGCGCAAGCTTTATTGGGCTGCGAACCGGTCGCCGGGGAGGGCGCCTATTACCTGCCGTCCATCCTCGACCACGTCACGCCGAAAGCGCGCGCCTATCACGAGGAACTATTCGGCCCGGTCGCCGCCGTGATCCGCGCCCGTGACGAACAGGACGCCTTGCGCATCGCCAATGACACCCGCTTCGGTCTGGGTGCCAGCCTGTGGAGCCGCGATGTTGCGCGCGCGGAAAGGCTGTCGCGAGAGATCGAAGCAGGCTGCTGCTTCATTAACGGCACAGTCAAATCCGATCCGCGCCTGCCGTTCGGCGGGGTCAAGGCATCCGGCTACGGCCGCGAGCTGTCCTACCACGGCATCCGCGAATTCGTGAACATCAAGACAGTGTGGGTGAAGCAATCCTAAAAAAAGCATTTGAACCGCAAAGGACGCAAGGGACGCGAAGGAATTCAAAGGCTTAAATAACTTAATTTTTTGCCCGATGGGTGATGTATTGCGATTCATTAACCTATTGTTTCGCCAAGAGGCGGCTACTGTTGGTACCTTGCGAACCTTCGCGTCCTTTGCGGTGAAATGCCGTTTTCAGGGTAATTCAGCGCTGCCGGACCTTGGCCAGCACCTTGCCGCTGGCGCTGTCGTAAAACCACACTTCGAGCAGATTCCCCACCAGGTAGCGCTTTCTCAGG
>JAUYSN010000192.1 GCA_030696235.1 Sulfuricella sp.
AGTACATCGGCGTGTTTACGCCGGAGCCGTGGCAGGGCTACGGTTACGATGAAAGCTCGAAAGCCGTGCTGGCGCAGGGCAATATCGATGGCCGGAAAATCACCTGGGGCGATACGCACCATCCGGCCCTGTCCGAAACCCAGGGCAAATATGACGGACAATTTCTGTTCATCAACGACAAGGCCAATCCGCGCATTGCGGTGATCGACCTGCGTGATTTCGAGACCAAGCAGATCGTGGTCAATCCGATTTTCAAATCGGAGCATGGCGGCGCCTTCGTGACGCCGAATACCGAATATGTGATCGAGTCGGCGCAATATGCAACGCCGCTCGAAAACAAGAAATTCGTGCCGCTGGAAGAGTTCAATGAGAAATACCGCGGCGGGATTACCTACTGGAAATTCGACCGTAAGGAAGGGCGGATCAATCCCGCCCAATCCTTCTCGGTGGAACTGCCACCCTATTCGCAGGATCTTTCCGATGCCGGCAAGGGTCCGGCCGATGGCTGGTCATTCACCAATTCCTTCTGTTCCGAACGTTACGTCGGTGGTATCGAAAAGGGCCGCCCACCTTACGAAGCGGGGTGTTCGGCCAAGGACACCGACTATCTGCATATCGTCAATTGGCGAAGGGCGGCCGAACTGGTCGCCCAGGGCAAGGCGAAAAAGATCAACGGCCACAACATCGTCATGCTGGAGACGGCGATCAAGGAAGGCATCGTCTTCCTCGTGCCGGAACCGAAGTCACCGCATGGCGTGATGCTCTCGCCGGACGGCAAGTTCATCACGGTCTCCGGCAAGCTCGATACCCACGTTTCGGTGTACTCATGGGAGAAGATTCACTCGGCCATCAAGGAGAAGCGTTTCGAGTCCCGGGACCCTTACGGCATTCCCGTGATCAGCATGAAGGAGACCTTGCACAAGCAGGTACAGCTTGGCCTGGGGCCCTTGCATACCCAGTACGATGCCAAGCCGTGCATTGCCTACACCTCGCTTTATGTCGATTCGCAGGTCGTCAAATGGGACTATTGCGAAGGCCGGGTGCTCGACAAGCTGGCGGTGCATTACAACATCGGTCACCTGATGACGATGGAAGGCGACACGATGGAGCCGAAGGGGAAATACCTGGTGGCGATGAACAAGCTGTCGATCGATCGCTTCAACCCGGTGGGCCCGCTGCATCCGCAAAACCATCAACTGATCGATATCAGCGATGACAAGATGCAGTTGCTGTACGACCTGCCGATCCCGCTCGGCGAGCCGCACTACGTGGTCGGTATCGAAGCGAGCAAGGTGAAGCCGGGCGTCCGCTACAAGGTCGGTACCGATTCGCGCACCGACAAGCCGCATCCGGGCGCTGTCCGGGCCGGTGAGGAAGAAACCGTCAAGAAGGGTAACAAGATCACGGTCTATGGCACGTTGATCCGTTCGCACATCACGCCGGAAACCATCGAGGCGGAAGTCGGCGACGAAATCACCATTCACCTGACCAACCTTGAACGCGCTCAGGATGAAACGCACGGCTTCGCGGTCGATACCTTCGACGTGCATGCTTCCATCGAGCCGGGCAAGACCGTCACGGTCAAGTTCAAGGCCGACAAGGAAGGCGTCTATCCGTACTACTGCACCGAGTTCTGCTCGGCGCTGCACCTGGAAATGCAGGGTTATCTGCTGATCAAGCCGAAGGGCTGGAAGCCGAGCAAACCGGCGACGGCCGAAAAGGCGATCTACAACGAGGATGACTACAAGAAGCAGATCAAGAAAGTGGCCGACACGCAGGTGGTGATCGACCAGGTG
>JAUYSN010000199.1 GCA_030696235.1 Sulfuricella sp.
AATACGATCAGAGGAAGGATCTGGTACAGCTTTTAAATCAGGAGCGTATGAATCGCGGTCTGGATGAAGCACACGGAAACTATATTTCCTATGATGGCAATACCGAATTCTTCCAGGTGATAGGCGGCAAGGAAACCGCCACGGCCGACAGCCCACGCGGTCGGGTTCGCACGGTGATACAGCCGAAGCAGAAAACCGCCGCGCCAGCCGCCAGGCCTTCCTCGCTGAAACCCTCCGAAAGTATCGCCAATCCCAGAGAAGAGTAGAAAGTGCTGAGTCCTGAGTCCTGAGAAAAACCTCGGGACCCAGGACTCAGCACTCAGGACTCAGGACTGTTTTTATATGAGTGAACTGATCGTCCAAGGCCTGAAAAAGCGCTACAAATCGCGCCAGGTAGTGAAAAGCGTTTCGCTGGAGGTTTCCAGCGGCGAAGTGGTCGGGCTGCTCGGGCCGAATGGCGCGGGCAAGACCACCAGCTTCTACATGATGGTGGGACTGGTGCCGCTGGATGGCGGCAGCATCCGCCTGGACGGCGAAGAACTGAGCCACCTGCCTATCTACCGCCGCTCCCGGCTGGGCTTGAGCTACCTGCCTCAGGAAGCATCGATCTTCCGCAAGCTGACGGTATCCGAAAACATCCGGGCGATCCTGGAACTTCAATCGCTTGAACCGGGGCAGGTCGAACAGCGCCTGGACGATCTGTTGCACGAGCTGCATATCAGCCACCTGCGCAACAACCCGGCGCTTTCCCTCTCCGGCGGCGAGCGCCGACGGGTGGAAATCGCCCGTGCACTCGCCACCCAGCCGCGCTTCATCCTGCTGGACGAGCCCTTTGCCGGGGTTGACCCTATTGCCGTGATCGATATCCAGAAAATCATCCGCTTCCTCACCTCACAGAACATCGGCGTGCTGATCACCGACCACAACGTGCGGGAAACTCTGGGAATTTGCGATCGCGCCTACATTATCAACGACGGCGAGGTGCTGGCCAGCGGAAATCCCGACGAAATCATTTATAATGAAAAAGTAAGAAAAGTTTACTTGGGAGAACACTTCCGAATGTAGCGGCGAGCCAGTTCCAAGCGCCGTGCCTGCACTCTCCCGGGAACAAAACCATGAAGCACAGCCTACAACTCAAACTTTCGCAACACCTGACCCTGACGCCTCAGCTGCAACAGTCCATCCGGCTGCTGCAGCTGTCGACGCTGGAACTTGACCAGGAACTGGACGCCTTCACCCAGGAAAATCCATTCCTCGAACGTGTGGAAAGCACGGGTGATACGGAAAGCGAGGAAGTAGCAAATGCCGGCGGCAGCAAGCCGGACGAGTTCTCTACACAGCCCGCCTCCAGCAGCACTGCCGACGAAACCCCCGCTGAACCCGCGCCCCTTACCGAAAGTGATTGGGATCAGGATAGCCCCTGGACTGCGCACGACGATGAAGAGGATAGCGACTACTCTTCGCAACGTGCCGAAGCGGTGGATCTGCGCGACCACCTCAACTGGCAGTTAGGCCTCACTTCGCTATCCGAACACGACAAGCGAATTGTCGCCTTGCTGATCGATGCTCTCGACGAAGACGGCTATCTCACCCAGAGCCTCGATGAACTCGCCGCGCTGTTGCCGCCCGAACTGGAAATCGAGCCGATCGAGCTGCATACTGCGCTATGCCATCTGCAAAACCTCGATCCGCCCGGTGTCGGTGCGCGGAACTTGGGGGAGTGCCTGGCCTTGCAGCTCGAAACCCTCCCACCTGACACCCCCTACCGAGAGCAAGCTCTTTCCCTCGCGAAGCACCACCTTAACCTGCTGGCTGCGCGCGATTTCACCAAACTGAAGAAATTGCTGCGCCTCGACGACGACGGACTGCGTGCCACCCAGAGCCTGATCACCAGTCTCAATCCGCGCCCCGGCGCCGCCTTCGCCAACCTGGACACACGCTACATCCAGCACGACGTCGAGGTAAAGAAGGTCAAGGGGCAATGGGTCACCACCCTGAACCCGGAGGTCATGCCCCGGCTTCGCATCAATCGCATGTACGCCGACATTCTGCGGCGCAACCGCGAAAGCAGCGGGCAGCACCTGTCGAGCCAGATGCAGGAAGCGAAATGGATGATCAAGAACATCCAGCAGCGCTTCGAGACCATCCTGCGTGTTTCCCAGGCCATCGTCGAGCGCCAGCGGAATTTCTTCGAACACGGTGCAGTGGCCATGCGGCCCCTGGTGCTGAGAGAGATCGCCGAAGCCGTCGATCTGCATGAATCCACCATCTCACGCGTCACCACACAGAAGTATATGTTCACCCCGCGCGGCGTTTTCGAACTCAAATATTTTTTCGGCAGTTCCTGCGCCACGGAAACCGGCGGCGCCTGTTCCTCCACGGCCATCCGTGCGCTGATAAAACAGCTGGTGGCGGCAGAAACCCCGCAAAAACCCCTTTCTGACAGCCAGATCGCTGATATTCTGGCAAAACAGGGCATAGTCGTCGCCCGGCGCACCGTAGCAAAGTACCGCGAGTCCATGCAAATTCCCGCGGTCAGTTTCCGAAAAACCCTTTAATCAACATC
>JAUYSN010000218.1 GCA_030696235.1 Sulfuricella sp.
CGTAGCGCCTTCCGCCGCATGTGTGTTCATTCGGCGGATAACGCTTCGCTCATCCGCCCTACATACTATGCGGGAACGCCCTGGCTTTTCATCAACGGCCGCAGCGCCGTGAGTATGCTGGAAAACACCTTGGGGTTGTCGTGTTCCAGTTGAGCCAGCAGGGTTTTCATGTGCATGCGCTCGGTCGGCATGCCGAAGCAGGCCGGGCAGTTTTCCTGGATGACAGGCAGACAGGCCGACTTGGCGAAGGCCGCGATCTGGCGCTCGCGTGCGGTGATGAAGGGGCGGATCACCCGGATGTCGCCCTTGTCGTTGAGGTAATGCGCCTGCATGGTGCGCAGCTTGCCGCCGAAGAAGGTCGACATCAGGAAAGTCTCGGCGGCATCGTCCAAGTGCTGCGCCAGCGCCAGCACGTTGTAACCATTCTCCCGCGCTGCGCGGTAGAGGATGCCGCGCCGCATGCGCGAGCAGAAGGCGCAGAAGGAATCGCCGACCATGGATTTTTCCGCCTGCTCGACGATCGGCTGGCTTTCGTAGAAATAGGGAATGCCCAATTCCGCCATATAGCCTTTCAGCGGCGAAGGGTCGAAATCGGGCGACTGCGGATCCACCGTCGCCGCCGCCAGTTCGAAGCGCACCGGCGCCTTCTTTTGCAAAGCGATCAGCACATGCAACAGGGAAAGGCTGTCCTTGCCGCCGGACAGGCCGAGCAGGATCCGGTCGCCCTCGCGGATCATGGAAAAGTCGCCGATCGCACGGCCGGCGGCACTCATCAGGGATTTTGGCGGCTTGACGGGTTCGATCACAACGAAGCACTCCGTCCGCCATCCACCGGCAAAATCGTGCCGGTAATGTAGGGGGCATCCTTGACCAGGAACAGCACCGCGCGCGCGATGTCGTCGGGCGAACCCTCGCGCTTCAGCAGGGTATGGGCGACGATGCGGCGACGTTCCTGGTCGTCGAAGGTGGGGTCCTCCTCCGGCCACATGATCGGACCCGGCGCCACCGCATTGACCCGCACCTCCGGGCCGAGCTCGTGGGCGAGCGACTTGGTCAGCGCCACCAGGCCGGCCTTGGCGATGCTGTAAACGAGGTAGCTTTTCATCGGCCGCTCGGCGTGGATGTCGGCGATGTTGACGATGCAGCCGTGACTGTGGCGCAGCCGCTCGGCCGCCGCCTGCGACAGGAACAGCGGCGCCTTGAGGTTGGTGCCGAGCAGGTCGTGCCAGTCCTTTTCGCCGATCTCGCCCACCGCGGTCGGATAAAAGCTGGAGGCGTTGTTGATCAGCACGTCGAGCCGGCCGTAGTGTTTCACTGTGGCGGCGACCAGTTCCGGCAGCCGTTCCACGTCATGCAGATCGGCCTGCACCAGCGCCGCCGAATCCGGACGCCGGCTGTTCAACTCGTCGCGCAGCGCCTCGGCCTCCGCCGCCGAGGAGCGATAGTGGATCATCAGGTTCGCCCCCTCCCCGTGCAGCCGGCGGCAGATCGCCGCGCCGACCCGCTTTGCGCCGCCGCTAATCAATACGACTTTGCCTTGCATGTTTTCTCCATTACACTGGACTTGCCTGAATTTATCACACTTGCCATGTCCCCACTACCCGCACCCGACCCGGCCGCGCTGGAATACAGCGCAAAGACTGCCGCCCTGATCAGTCGTGAAATTGAATCCGCCGGCGGCTGGATTCCCTTCAGCCGCTTCATGGAGCTGGCTCTGTATGCACCCGGCCTCGGTTACTACAGCGCCGGCATGCACAAATTCGGCGCGGCGGGCGATTTTGTCACCGCCCCGGAAATCTCCGCCCTGTTTG
>JAUYSN010000224.1 GCA_030696235.1 Sulfuricella sp.
GAGCTCGCGGCGCCGCCTCGCGCCTGTTGGAGGAGTCGCTTGGCTACAAGCAGCGCGTGATTGCAAACGCCGAGGGTGACGCCAGCCGCTTCAAGCAGATCCTGGTGGAATACAGCAAGGCGCCGAAGGTGACGCGCGACCGCATGTATCTGGACACGGTACAGCAGATGATGACCAATTCCAGCAAGGTGCTGGTGGACCAGAAAGGCGGCAACAGCCTGCTCTATCTGCCGCTGGACAAGCTGATCCAGAGCACAGGGGCCGGACCCGGATTGGCGGATGCGCCGCCGGTCAAGGCGCCAGAGTCGGTCGTGCCCGCGGCGGAAAGCACGACGCGCTCGCGCGAAGCGTTCCGCAGCCGTGAGCGGGAGGTGCGTCCATGAAGCATCTCAATGCCATCATGACCGGACTGATCGCAGTCTTTATTCTGCTCAGCCTGACCATGTTCACCGTCGATCAGCGCCAGAATGCGATTGTTTTCCAGTTGGGCGAGATTATCGACGTTAAAAAACAGCCGGGCCTGTACTTCAAGGTGCCGCTGCTGCAAAACGTGCGCTATTTCGATACCCGCGTGCTCACCCTGACCTCGGCCGAGCCGGAGCGCTTCATTACTTCGGAAAAGAAAAACGTGCTGGTGGATTCTTTCGTCAAGTGGCGCGTGGTTGACGTCAAGCAGTACTACGTCAGCGTCGGCGGCGATGAGACACGCGCCCACCTGCGTCTGTCGCAGACCATCAACGACGGCCTGCGCGCCGAGTTCGGCAAGCGCACGGTGCATGACGTGGTTTCCGGGCAGCGCGACCAGATCATGGAGATCTTGCGTCAGAAGGCTGATGCCGATGCGCGTACAATCGGCGTTCAGGTGCTCGACGTGCGGATTAAACGGGTGGACCTGCCGCAGGAAGTGAGCGAGTCGGTCTACCAGCGCATGGAGGCCGAACGCAAGCGGGTGGCCAACGAACTGCGTTCAACCGGCGCCGGCGAGGCGGAAAAGATCAAGGCCGATGCCGACCGCCAGCGTGAGGTTGTACTCGCCGAAGCCTACCGCGATGCACAGCGCACCAAGGGCGAGGGCGATGCCAAG
>JAUYSN010000228.1 GCA_030696235.1 Sulfuricella sp.
GGTAGCCATTTCCAGCCTGCCCTTATTCGGCATCGTGGCCGCCTTCGGTATTGCCCCGGAAACACAAACGCGCCAGATCCCTGTCCACACCGTCATTGAAAACCTGCAACTTCCCAGTGCCGCCACACCCCCCAACATCGCCGGCAACTTCTGGCACGAGGAAAGAATTCAGCGCGGCGACACGATGTCAGCCCTGCTGGACCGCCTCAACGTCAACGATGAGGACATCAGCGGATTTCTGCAGAGCGCAAAAGATTCAAAATCCCTGCGTCAACTGATTCCCGGCCGAATAGTCCGCGCCCAGACCGACTCGGAAGGGAATCTCCTCTCCCTGCAATACATCAGCAGCAGCGAATCCATGCTGAAGGTAGAGAAACAAGCCGGGGGATTCAAGGCCAGCGATGATGCGGTGCCTCTCGAGGCACGCCTGATGATGAAATCGGCGGAAATCAAAAGCTCATTGTTCGGTGCAACCGATGCCGCCAATATTCCAGACAATATCGCCACGCAAATCGCCGATATTTTTTCGTCGGACATCGATTTCCACAGCGACCTGCAAAAAGGTGACAAAGTCACCGTCGTCTACGAGTCATTCTACAACAAGGGCGAGCTGATCAAGACCGGTCGCGTGCTTGCGGCGGAATTCATCAACAGCGGCAAGAGCTATCGCGCGGTTTATTTCCAGGATCGCGAGGGCCGTGGCGGCTATTACACGCCAGAGGGCAAAAACCTGCGCAAGGCATTCCTGCGCTCTCCCCTGGAGTTTTCCCGAATCACCTCAGGTTTCACCTCGGCCCGCTTCCACCCGGTACTTAAAGAATGGCGCGCGCATAAAGGCGTCGACTACGGTGCACCGACCGGCACTCGCGTGAAAGCGGTAGCAGACGGCACCGTCGCCTTCGTCGGCAAGCAAGGCGGCTATGGCAACCTGCTCATACTGCAACATCAAGGCCAATACAGCTCGGCTTATGGCCATCTTTCCGCCTTTGCGAGAGGTTTGCACAAAGGCAGCAAGGTCAACCAGGGTGATGTCGTCGGCCAAGTCGGCATGACCGGCCTAGCGACTGGCCCTCATCTCCACTACGAATTCCGCGTCGCAAATGTACAGCGCAATCCCTTGAGCATTACCATGCCGACCGCCTTCCCCATCGCCGCTCAGTACAAGGCCGATTTCAACAAGATGGCCGAGAATCTGGCAATGCGTCTAAATCTGCTGAAGAATACCAATCTGGCCTCGCTCGACTAAATTTTGGGTCATCCGGAATACTATGTCGGCCTAATGTCCGGCACCAGTCTCGACGGTATTGATGCAGTTCTGGCTGCTTTCGAAAACGATACCTGCAAACTGCTGCACAGCCAGTTCATCCCTTTTGACGAAGCACTGCGTATCGAGCTGCTCGCGCTAAACAGCGCGGGAGCAAACGAACTGTCGCGCCGCTACGCAGCGGCAATCCAGGCACTGCTAGACAAAGCGGAAACACGGGCCGGGCGGATAA
>JAUYSN010000230.1 GCA_030696235.1 Sulfuricella sp.
GGCATCGTATTCAGCGGGGGGGCGAACATCAATCACCATCGCTTCCCCGGATCTCACCAATCCCAGAAGCTCGTCGCGTCGAACGGGAGTCAGGTTGTCCCGGCTCTCAAAGTTTTCGCGGACAATGCGCTCCACTTCAGCCAAGTGTTGTTCAGCCACATTACGGATACCCGTTAACAGTGAAAGCACCTTTTCGTCAGTCAAGCTGTAGATAACCTGGGTGCCCTCCTTGCGCGACTGGACCAGTCCGCCCCCTCGAAGGATTTGAAGGTGGTGGGAAGTGTTGGCTACCGACATGCCGCTTGCCTGTGCCAACCCATCCACGCCGCGCTCGCCCTGTGCAAGAGCCTCCAGCAATTCAAGCCGATTGGCGCTGGCAAGTGCTTTCGCGACGAGGGCGAAGTTCTCGAAGAGTTTCTTCTTGGGAGTAACAGCGGCCATTGAGATAATCTTAAAATTTAAGCAGGGACTTAATTATAGCCAGAATTAAGCGACAGCAATTATCACAAAATTCGAAAAATCATTTGATGATTATGAGCCCGGACATTCCTGAAATGGAATCGCTAATAAAACTCCCCTTGCATCCCTTGCTTGCGAGGGCGGTTACAATAACATTTTTACCTTCCAAGATACCCCGTCATGACAGAGCCCGTTCGTCTCGCAAAACGCCTTGCCGAATTAGTCCCCTGCTCTCGCCGGGAGGCCGAGCTTTATATCGTGGGTGGCTGGGTAATGGTGGATAGGCAAGTGGTGGAAGAACCCCAGTTCAAGGTGTCGCAGCAGAAGGTTGAGCTTCACCCCGATGCCAGGCTTGCACCGGTTGAACCGGTAACCATTTTGTTGCACCAACCGCCCGGCCATGATGCAGGCATGGGTGCCAGCTCCGCGCAGCAGCTGCTTACCGCCGACGCGCGGGCGGCTGACGACTCTTCCGGCATCCTCATGCTCAAGCAACATTTTTCTCGGCTGACCCCGACCGCACCGTTAGAGGCGAACTCCAGCGGCTTGTTGGTATTTACCCAGGACTGGCGAGTGGCGCGCAAGCTGATCGACGATGCCGCCACAGTCGAGCAGGAGTACATTGTTGAGGTTGCGGGCGAAATGGCGCCCGATGGGCTCAAGCGCCTCAACCACAAGCCCAGTTTTAACGGCCGGACGCTGCCCCCAGCCAAAGTCAGCTGGCAAAACGAAACCCGGCTGCGCTTTGCCCTCAAGGGCGCACAACCCGGCCAGATCGCGCAGATGTGCAACAGTGTCGGACTAAAGGTGCTGACCATGAAGCGGATCCGGATCGGGCGGGTGTCGATGGCCAAATTGCAGCCTGGTCAATGGCGTTATTTGGCGCCGCATGAGCGCTTTTAACGTGAAACTCGCAGATCAAAACAAGCGCCTTTCTCCATTGCCCCTTCTCCCTCTGGGAGAAGGTTGGGATGAGGGCGTCCCTCAGGTCGGAACAAGTGCCCTTCACGTTTGCTTCCTCTCCCGCTTGCGGGAGAGGATTGGCGTCCCGCTGGGAAGAGAGCCATGACCGTTAGGCGCGGCAGAACCCTCCTGAGGCAGCGGGACTTTGCACATCCGTTCCAGGATGCCAGCGCCGAGATTCACCGCCGCCGGTTTGGGGCGGTAGCGGATTTTCTCGGGCGATGAAAAGCGCAATTGTCGGCGTTGCCGCGCAGCGGATGATCCCGCTCTGGATCAAGCTTGCTTATACCCTGTTCGTCGGCGTGCTGGTGCCGGCGTATTGGGTGCACTACGGCCCGGCCAATTTCCTGTGGGCCTGCGACATTGCGCTCCTGGTCACGGTAGTCGCCCTATGGCGCGAAAGCCGGCTGCTCGCCAGCACGATGGCGGTGGCGGTGCTACTGCCGGAGCTGGCGTGGAACCTGGATTTCTTCACCCGCTTGATCGTCGGCCGTGACGTGATCGGCCTGGACGCCACCGCTTACATGTTCGACCCCGCGCGGCCGCTGTGGTTGCGGGCGCTGTCCTCGTTCCACGTGTTCCTGCCGCTACTGCTCCTGTGGCTGCTCCATCGGCTCGGCTACGACCGGCGCGCCCTGCTTGCGACCACGGCGCTGTGCTGGGTGGTGCTGCCGGTTTCCTTCCTGTTTACCGACCCCGCCAAAAACATCAACTGGGTGTTCGGATGGGGCGAGCAGCCTCAGACCTTGCTCCCCGCTACCGGGTATCTTGCCTTGATCATGATGCTGTTCCCCTTGTGCGTCTATCTGCCGACCCATCACGTGCTGGAAAAAAGCGTTCGGAAAGGCCCGAGCACCGTCCGGCGCGGCAATTGAAGTGCGCGACGTGTACGTCTGCTTCGACGCGGCCCGCGCGGTGAAAAACGCCCTGGAGCTGAAGGAGATGCCGGCATACGGCAACAGAACGGAAACCGTATTCCATAAAAAACGGATTTAAAAACAATGAGTTTTGTCGTCAGAATGATCGCATTCGTGGGGCTTTCCCCACCATTTATCCCTACCCATCAGGAAATCCCCTGGCTGACCTTTTTGATCCCATTCGATTGATTCGTCCCTCAAGGGTGTTGGACCGGCCGCAGGATATATTCCGGGACCTCAGCAAGGTTACACTTTTTATGATCTACACTATGATTGTTGAGATCTCATCTCACTGATCAACTACGGGAGAGGCAAGGATGGCTAAAAAGACAAGTGCGCGGGTTACTCCAACAGGCCGCTCTAACGTTCCTTCGGAAGGAGACATCAGCCCCGAGCAACGCGAGCGCATGATTCGGGAGGCCGCCTATTTTCGGTACGTGCAGCGTGGCCCTGTCCCGGGTCATGATCTTGACGATTGGCTTGCGGCCGAAGCTGAACTTTTCGGGGGGGAGGCCGAGCCGCAACCGCCCGAACTGGTCGAGACGACGGCATTCGGGATGCAGGAGAGCGGCGTCCACGGCTTCAGGGAGGACGATGCGTTGAAGCGGATCATCAGGCAGCATCCGCGAAAAGGCATACCACAGGTTGAGAGTATGGAGCCCCAGGAAGCACCGCCCAAGGAATAACGCGGGCGCGGGTGGCCTCTGCCGTTGAAAGGCCGCTCGCACCAGATTCACGACAACCGAGTCCAGTCACTGTAGCTTGCGACAGATCAGGATGCGGTTGTCTATTGTCTGCGCTGAACCGCAGACCTCACATATAGGAGGCAGAGATGACTGGTCATCTACCCCGGGTCGGTGCCCCGGATCCCGAACTCAAAACATCCCCGATCTTCGATGAGTATGACGAGATCTCGCTTGACTCGGAACTCGAAGCGGGTGCCTGTTATTTCAACGATGCGGCCTACCCGATTGGCCAATCCGTGCTGAGTGGCAGCGAGCTGCTGCATTGCGAAGAACGGGGCATCTGGATGCGCAGAGGCGAGATGCGACCCGAGTAGCCTCGGAATGCCGCACCTGAGCAGGACTCTGAGCTTGCCCGAACGGTCCCGCGTACCCGGAATCTGACCGCGCTCGCCAGCCCACTGAAACAGGCTCTTATTCGTGGTTGTGCTTGCAGATCCCCGCCAAGGGAAACTCGCCACAGCGCAAAGTGGCGCTGGATCTCGCCGTGACCCTCTTTGCCCTGGAGCAAGGCCGAGCCGACTCAAGATGCGTCGGGTGCAGGCATCCACCACGAGGTTTAAAATGGCTTATTACAGCCTAACGGTGATGTTAAATCTTCGCTCCCCCTTCAATTCCACAGCCCTAAGCTAAACGGAAGAAAAATACTCAAATGCTCTACTGGGCCGATTATGCAAAAATCTTTGTGGCGCTCGTGATTATTGTCAATCCCGTCAGCGCGCTGCCGCTGTTCGTCAGCATGACAGCCAGCAACAGCGAAGCAGAAAAGAAACATATTGCACGTATAGCGAGCATTTCAGTCGCTGTGGTGCTTGTCCTGGCGGCAGTCATTGGTCAGCCTTTGCTGGCTTTGTTCGGGATCACCATCGCTTCATTTAAGGTAGGAGGCGCGATCTTAATCTTGTTGATGGCCATTTCCATGATGCATGCCGCACCAAACAGAGAAAAGCAGACGCCGGAGGAAGCAAGAGAAGCCGAAAACAAGGAAAATATTGCTGTGGTTCCACTCGCGATACCGCTTCTTTCAGGCCCCGGGGCAATATCCACAACCATCGTCTACGCGACTGAGCGTTCATCGCCAGGCCATCTTGGGATCATCATTCTATGCTGCCTGTTGGTTGCGTTCACTACTTGGCTAGCACTAAGGCTCGCAACACCTGTAAGTAAATGGCTCGGGGAAACTGGTGTGAACATTGCTATCCGGCTGATGGGATTGTTACTGGCTGCGGTTGCGGTAGAGATTCTTACGAGTGGGCTTGTCGTATTGCTGCCCGGACTCAAGTAGGAAGTTTTTAGCTTCTGCAAACCGGATTAATGCAGACTGATCTTGCTGCTGAATTTTACGTGCCAAC
>JAUYSN010000256.1 GCA_030696235.1 Sulfuricella sp.
CGGCAGAACAGGGAAAGGATTTTCATCGTATCGGAATATCGGCCTGAAAATTGAACATATAAAGTATACGACGTGGCAGCCAACGAAAATATTCCATTGCCGGTGAATTATTTAATTTTTAAAAAAAGAGGAATAAAAATCCCGCTCCAGCCGTCCACAATTGCAGTGGCAGTACAC
This sequence comes from Sulfuricella sp., assembly GCA_030696235.1. GTDB lineage: Bacteria > Pseudomonadota > Gammaproteobacteria > Burkholderiales > Sulfuricellaceae > Sulfuricella. The sequence continues at coordinate 178 of JAUYSN010000256.1, forward strand.
CGCTACAACTCAATTATTACAAATGGAGGCAACACATAATGAAATACCTACGTCAATTCCAGGTCATGGCCACTGCTTTCGCTCTGACACTGTCCTTCGCTTCGAGCGCCGCCCAGGCCGTCGAAGCACCTGCCCCGCAAGCAGCCGCGGAGAAGCAAAAAGTGGTATTCCAGGTCAGCGCAGGCGACCCGCAAACCTGGAATCTGACACTCAACACCGCCAAGAATGTGCAGAAGGAACTGGGCGCCAAGAATGTGGACGTTGAAATCGTGGTCTATGGCCCCGGGATAGGCATGCTTAAATTCGACTCGGCGGTGGCAAACCGGATCGATGAGACGGTCGGAGATGGCGTCAAGATCGTCGCCTGCGAAAACACCATGAAGGCACTGAAGCTCACCAAAGACGACATGCTCGCCTCCGCTGTCTATGTACCGGCCGGCGTGATCGAACTGATGAAAAAACAGAAAGAAGGCTACGCCTACATTCGCCCCTGATCATAAAAATAATCCAAGGAGGAATACATGAAAAAAACCATACTGGCCGCCGCAATGGTCGCCGCTTTCGGGCACGCGCCCGCCTCATTCGCCACCAACTGGTTCCAGCTGCAGAACAACGAGCAGCCGGGCGCCGCACCCTATACTTTCTGGGGCTTCATCCAGCCCACCTATACGCAGAACGAAGGCGGCACAGTCAGCGGCATTCCCGCTACAGTCGTATCCCCGGTAAACGGCGCCAATGTTGCGGTTCCCGCGGGACTGCGGGCCTACAATGGACAAACTGCCCTGTTCAATCTGGTGGGGCCTGATCTCGCCCACAGCGACCAGCTGCAGATGTTCCGCGCACGCCCCGGCGTACGCGGCGTGATTCCAGGAACGGACGAGAAGATCAACTATTTCGCCCTGGCCGAACTCGGCAACAACGGCCTGACCCGCGAAAGGCAAGCAGTACTCACTGACGCCACGGTGACTTTCAATTACATCCCCGGCGCACGCATCCGCGTCGGCCTGGGCCGCCTCCCACTCGGCGAGGAAGCCATGCAAGGCGTCCAGATCATGGATTACATCAATTTCACCACCGCCACCGACCAGCTGCTCAACGAACGCTTCGTGGCACCCTACGTTAATGCCCCGGGGAGAACCTCGCCAGCAGTGGTGGGCGCGCCGATGGCGATGTCGAAACTCAAAGGCGCCTTTGGCGGATTCCGCGATGTCGGCGTCGAGGTATACGACTGGTTCAACCGTGGAAGATGGGAATATGCCTATGCGCTGATGGCCAGCCAGGCCAATGGCATCGATTTCAGTGACGACCTCAACAGCGGCAACCACGATGTGACGGCACGCGTGCAGGCCGCCTACGTGTTCCAAGGAAGCGGCCCGAAACGGGAAGACGTTATGGCTTACGCCTGGCACCAGGAAGGCAAGCGCGCCTATGGCGGCACCGACTACACCCGCATCCGCGAAGGCATCGGCGCCAAGTACCTGCGCCATGGCGTGCGGGTGGGCGGCGAATACATTCGCGCCAAAGGCATGATCTACGTCGCGCCCACGCCGCAATTCAATGACATCGGCGCCCCTGCCTACGAACCGGTCGATTATGTGGCGCTAGATTCCAGCAACAAGGCCGACGGCTATTATCTGGACGTGGGCTGGAAGTTTGCGCCGAAATGGGAAGTGGACCTGCGCTATGACGAGCTCAGCAAAATGACGAATTCGGCCTACGACGAGCGCAAAGCCAGCACCTGGACCCTGGGCGGCCAGTTTTTCTACAGCCCCAAACTGCGCTTTGCGCTGAACTACGAAATCCGTGATATCAAGGTCGTTCACCCTGAGGCGCAACTTACCAACGGACAAAAAATCCAGGGTACAGCCGCTGGAATTATTGGCGGCTCGGTAGGCGACCGGCTCAGCGCGCAGATGACCTGGGTTTTCTGACAGTACCAATAGCACCTCTGCATGGGGCCGCGATCCAGCCTTTCCTGGCCGGATCGCGGCCCTTTCTCTATTGCGGGTTGCCGGCATGATATAATTTGACCAAAATTCAAGGTGATGCTCATGCCAACCCCAAGCTCAAAAAAACCGAAAAAACCCCCGAAAGTTCTTTTCGTCACGCCGGAAATCCACCCCCTGATCAAGACCGGGGGATTGGCCGATGTCAGCGGCGCACTGCCCGCCGCCCTGCGCGAATTGGGTGCTGAAGTGAGGGTGCTGGTACCGGGTTACCCGAAAGTGCTGGCCGGCGCCAGGAACAAGCGGCTGCGCCACACCTTCCACGACCTGCCCGAAGCCGACGAAGTACGCCTGCTGTCGGCCTCGCTGCCCGGCAGCGGAGTGCCGCTGCTGATCATCGACTGCCCGGTGCTCTACCAGCGCGACGGCGGTCCCTACCAGAACCCTGCCGGCATCGACTGGCCGGACAACGCCCAGCGCTTCGCCCTGCTTTCGCGGATCGGCG
>JAUYSN010000257.1 GCA_030696235.1 Sulfuricella sp.
ACCGCGAAACCATGGAATACGCCATCGCCTTCGCCGAAACCGGCCACCTGTGCATGTCCACCCTGCACGCCAACAGCGCCAACCAGGCGCTCGACCGGATCATCAACTTCTTTCCCGAGGAACGGCGCCAGCAGTTGCTGATGGACCTGTCCCTCAACCTCAAGGCGTTCGTGTCGCAGCGTCTCATCCTCAAGACCGGCGGCAAGGGAAGGGTGGCGGCGGTCGAGATCATGCTCAACTCGCCGCTGATTGCCGATCTGATTTTCAAGGGCGAGGTCCACGAGATCAAGGAGATCATGGCCAAGTCCAACGAACTCGGCATGATCACTTTCGATCAGGCGTTGTTCAAGCTCTACGAGGCCGATCTGATCAGCTACGAAGATGCGCTCAGAAACGCCGATTCGGTCAACGACCTGCGCCTCAAGATCAAGCTCCATGGCAAGGCCGCCAAGGATACCAATCTGATGGATGGCCTGGAACATCTGGATATCGTCTGAGTTGTCAGTGGTCAGTTCTCAGTCATGTAGGTTGGCGGTGAGCGTAGCGAACCCCAACACAACGCCGCCGGGGAAATGTCGCCTGGAGGCGCCTACTTCTGGTGGGGTTCACGTTGTTCACCCAACCTACATGACTGAGAACTGACAAATGGCCAATCTCGCCGGCTTGCTCGAACAACACTGCGCTAACCCGCAAACCATCCTTTATCGTCAGCATCTCGACGGTGTCTGGCACGACTTTTCCGCTCATGATGTGATGGCCCTGGCGGCCCGCTGGCAGCAGGCCTTCCGTAGCGCAGGTTATGAACCGGGCGACCGCGTGGCGCTGTGCCTGAAGAATGGCGTCGACTGGGTGGCGATCGATCAGGCTGCGCTGGGCCTGGGCTTGGTGGTGGTGCCGCTGTATGCGGACGACAACCCGGAAAACCTGGCCTGGTGCCTGAACGACTCCGGCGCGCGCCTGCTGGTGCTGGAAAATTCCCGCCTGCTCGACGCCCTGACCCAGACGATGCCCGCCCTCCCCGCCGTCATCTGCCTGCATGGAGACGCGCCCGCCCCGGCCATCCCCGCTAGCCGCTGGCTGCCCGAAAACGGAGGCTCGTTCGAGGTGCTCGAGCTGGACGAAAACACGCTTGCCACCCTCGTTTACACGTCCGGCACCACCGGGCGTCCCAAGGGCGTGATGCTGTCCCATCGCAACATTCTCAGCAACGTGGCGGCGGCGCTGGAAGTGGTCAGCCTGCATCCGGACGATCTGTTGATTTCGGTGTTGCCGCTTTCCCACATGTTCGAGCGCACCTGCGGCTATTACGTGCCGCTCAAGGCCGGGGTGCCGGTGGCCTATGCCCGCTCTATCAACCAGCTGGCCGAGGACCTGGCTTTCCTCAAGCCGACGGTGATGGTTGCCGTGCCGCGGGTGTTCCAGCGTTTTCTCGCGCGGGTCGAGCAGGCGTTGGCCGCCTCCCCGCTCAAACGCGCGCTGTTTTCACTCACGGTGGCGCTGGGCTGGCGCAAATTCGAGCGTCGTGCCGGCAAGGTGGAGCGGGCGCTGCTCCGGTTGCTGCAACCCCTGGTTGCCGGCCCGGTGCTGAACCGGCTCGGCGGGCGCATGCGCCTGACGGTGGTGGGCGGCGCGGCGCTGGAGTTGCGCGTGGCGCGATCATTCATCGGTCTGGGGCTAAGCATGCTTCAGGGTTACGGCCTGACTGAAGCGTCGCCCATAGTGGTCGGCAACCGCGAGCATGACAACGATCCGGTTACGGTCGGCACCCCCTTGCCGGGCGTGGCGGTCAGGGTCAACGAGGCCGGCGAGTTGCTGGTGCGCGGGCCTTCCGTGATGCTGGGCTACTGGCATAACCCGGAGGCCACTGCGGAAGTGCTGGATGCGGACGGCTGGCTGAATACCGGCGATCTGGCGGAAATCCAGGCGGGCAAGATCGTCATCAAGGGTCGCACCAAGGATATTCTGGTGCTGTCCAACGGCGAGAAAGTGTCGCCCCAGGATGCGGAAATGGCGATCCTCGACGACCCCCTGTTCGAGCAGGCGATGCTGGTGGGTGAAGGACGCGCCTATCTGATGCTGCTGGCCGTGACCCGGGAAAGCGATGAAAGAACTTTGATCAAACACGCCAATGCCCGGCTCAAATCGTTTTCCCGCTGGGTGCGGGTGCGCCGGGTGATCGCCCTGCTGGAACCCTGGACGCTGGAGGAGGGACTGCTGACGACTACCCTCAAGGTCAAGCGCAACGCGGTGTACGACAAGTATCGCGAGCGGATCGAGGCGGTCTACCGCAATGGAATCAGAACGGTTTGACGACGACCAGAATCACCACGGCGACCAGGATCAGCACCGGGAATTCGTTGAACCAGCGGTAGAAAACATGGCCGTGGCGGTTGCGGTCATCACGGAAATCCCTGAGCAGTTTGCCGCAATACCCGTGGTAAATCAGCAGCACCGTCACCAGCGCCAGCTTGGCGTACAGCCAGCCGCCCGAGATGCCGAAGCCGAGCCACAGCCACAAACCGAGCGTAACCGCGATGATCGCGCTGGGCGTCATGATGCCGCGGTAGAGCTTGCGCTCCATCACCTTGAAACGCTCGATGCTGACGGCGTCTGCGCTCATCGCGTGATAGACGAACAGTCTCGGCAGGTAGAACAGCGCGGCGAACCAGGTCACCACGGCGATGATGTGAAATGCTTTGATCCAGAGCATGTCAGGTTCCAATGTTAAAATCCGGGGCAACTATAACGCAACGGGGGCGAAGGTGAAAGCAGGCAACATTTGGGCGCGGGTCAAAAAATACCGGCCGGACTGGCTGACGCTGGTGCTGCTCGGGCTGATAGTCTATGCTTGGTTTCGTCCGCCGGCGTGGGTGTCGGACGAAAACCGCGCGGTCCCGGAGGTGGAGGTGGTGTTGCTGGACGGCAGGCCAATAAGCCTGGAACAGCTACGCGGCAAGGTGGTGCTGGTCAACTTCTGGGCCACCTGGTGCCCCTATTGCCGCCACGAAATGCCCGACATGGAGCGTTTTTATCGCGATTATCGGGCGCAGGGCTTCGAAATTCTGGCATTGAGCCAGGATGATGCGCCGGAACCGGTGCGCCAGTTCATGGCGAAAGAAGGCTACCATTTTCCGGTGGCGATGGCGGAAGCCCGGCATGCCGTTGCCTTCGACGGCGTGAGCCGGCTGCCGACTTCGTTCATCGTCGACAAGCAAGGCCGGGTGCGCCACAAAATCAGCGGGCAGGTGCACTATGCCCGGCTGGAAGGCTTGGTGAAGCCGCTGCTGGAAGAGAAGGGCCGGTAGGGTGCGTCCCACGCACCATGGTGCGCACGGCGCACCTTACCGGTGAGGCATCCCCGCTAGTAGTCAGTCAACATGAAACGTCGGCACGTAGAATGTAGGTTGGGCTGAGGTACGAAGCCCAACAGACCTAAATCTTCCTTCAACACACCGGTGTTGCCTAGAGGCACCTACTTTTGGTAATGTTTTGGGTTTGTTGGGCTTCGCGATAAGGCCGCTCAGCCCAACCTACATCCCGGCAATTCAACGTGACTGACTACTAGAGTTCAATCCCCTGGCTGTGCAGGTATTCCTCGTAATCGCCGGCGTAATGCCTGAAGCCGCCCTTGCCGTCGAGTTCCAGAACCTGGGTGGCGAGCGACGAGATGAGCTGGCGGTCGTGGCTGACGAAGATCAGCGTGCCCTTGTACTGCTCCAGCGCGAGGTTGAGGGATTCGATCGATTCCATGTCCATGTGGTTGGTCGGCTCGTCCATCACCAGCACGTTGGGCCGCTCCAGAATCAGCTTGCCATAGAGCATGCGGCCCTTTTCGCCGCCGGACAGCACCTTGACCGATTTCTTCGAGTCATCGCCGGAAAACAGCAGCCGGCCCAGGGTGGCGCGGATGATCTGGTCGTCGTCGCTCTTGCGGCCCCACCGTTCCATCCATTCGAACAGGGTCATGTCGTCCTCGAAATCGGCATGATGATCCTGGGCGAAGTAGCCGATCTTGGCCTTTTCCGCCCACTTGACGTTGCCCTGGTCGGGCGCGATCTCGCCCACCAGGGTTTTCAGCAGGGTGGATTTGCCGGCGCCGTTGGGGCCGATGATGGCGAGGCGCTGGCCGGCGTCGAGAAGCAGGTTGAGGCCGTGGAACAGCACCTTGTCGTAGCCCTTGGCGACATCCAGCAGCTCCACCGCTTGGCGGTGCAGCTTTTCCCGGTCGTCGGTTTCGAAGCGGATGTACGGGTTCTGGCGGCTGGAGGGTTTGACCTCGACCATGCCCTGCTTGAGCTTGTCGACCTGCCTGGCGCGGCTGGTCGCCTGGCGCGCCTTGGATGCGTTGGCGGAAAAGCGGGCGACGAAGGCCTGCAATTCGGCCACCTGTTCCTTTTTCTTGGCGTTGTCGGAAAGCATCCGCTGGCGCGCCTGCGTCGAGGCGACCATGTACTCGTCGTAATTGCCGGGATAAATGCGGATCTCGCCGAAATCCAGGTCGGCCATGTGGGTGCACACGCTGTTCAAAAAATGCCGGTCGTGGGAGATGATGACCATGGTGCTGGAGCGCGCGTTGATCATGTCTTCCAGCCAGCGGATGGTGTTGATGT
>JAUYSN010000265.1 GCA_030696235.1 Sulfuricella sp.
CAAGGCGGCGCAGGCGGCGGGAGAAATGCGCACCGATATCAACCCGGAGCAAAGCGCCTGTCTGCTGATTTCCTCCGTGCAGGGGCTGGCATTCCGGTGGATACTTTCCAATGACCGTTTCGTGCTTTCAGAACAGGCTGACGCCGTAATCACCGCCCTGCTGGAAGGCTGGATACCGCGGCAGAAAAATTAAGAGGGCACCATGGCTGACTGTTGCGACCACGATCATCCCGCGCCGACTCCAGGCGGTTTGGGAATTCCGCGCGTCGGCCAGTTCGATGCCGCCGCATTCGAGCAGGCGATTACCGACTTGTTGCGTGCCTGTGGCGTCTCGCCGGACAGTACGCACACCGGCAGGACCGCACGGCGCGTGCGCGAGCTATGGGAAAAGCGCCTGCTCGGCGGCTACGATATGGACCCCGCCGAAGTGCTGGGAGAAGGCTTCGCCGATCCGCGCGAGGACATGGTGGTGATACGCGGCATCGCGGTGCACGGCGTCTGCCCGCACCACCTCGTGCCGTTTCGCGGCATCGCCCACGTTGCCTACATCCCCGGCGGCCGGCTCCACGGCTTCGGTCGTATCGCGCGGCTGGTGGATGCGATCGGCCACCGCTTCACCTACCAGGAGTGGATGACGCGCGATGTCGCAGAAGCGCTGGTCACGCATGGCAAGGCCAAGGGCGCCGCCTGCGTGATCGAGGCGGAGCAGCTTTGCCTGCTGCTGGGCGAGGACCGGCGCGGTGACGAGCGGGTCTATACTCAGGCTTTCGCCGGCTGTTTCAGCGACAGCGAACAGTTCAGGCAGGAATTCCTGCACGCCATCAGCGGCAGGATGCCATAAAAATTCATTACAATTGCGCCATGTCCGTCCGGCATGGTGGAATCAGAGTACGCCGCACAAGGCGGAGCGGCGAGAAAGCGGGAGAATGTTGGAACTGAACCAGCCAGTAACAGGGATACGGCGGACAAAAGCCGTCTGGGAGGAGCCGCACCCCATGATGGAAGCGGCTGATCTGGTGGTCGCCTATCTGGAACAGATCGGCGTCGAATTCGTCTTTGGCGTGCCCGGAGGCGCCATTGAGCCGCTTTACAATGCGCTCGCGCGTAGCGCCCGGCGCGGCGGACCGCGCCCGGTCGTGGCTCGCCATGAAACCGGGGCCGCTTTCATGGCCGATGGCTACGCCCGTGAAACGGGCCGGATCGGCGTGTGCTGCGCCACCTCCGGCCCGGGGTCCACCAATCTCATCACCGGCGTGGCCTGTGCTTATGAAAACGAAATCCCGCTGCTGGTCATCAGCGGCCAGCCATCGTTGCTCTTGCTGGGCAGGGGGGCGATGCAGGAGTCCGCAGGCATCGGAGGCATCGACACGGTCGCGATGTTTCGCACCTGCACACGCTACAGCGCACTGGTGTCCCATCCCGATCAGCTGGAAAGACAGCTGGCCAGCGCGTTGCTGCTCGCGCACCAGCCCACGCCCGGCCCGGTCCATTTGAGCATCCCGGTTGACGTGCTGCGCAGTCCGGCAGGGCACAAGCCGGCTTACGATCTGGCGTCCCTGCTGCTGCCGCCATCCCTGGTCGACGATGCGGCAGTCAAGGCGCTGCATGGTCAACTTGAACAGGCACGCCGCGTGGTAGTGCTGATCGGCAGCGGCTGCGGCGAGGCGATCGACGTCATTCTCGATCTGGCGGAAAAAATCGGTGCGGTTTTCGTCACCACGCCCGACGCCAAGGGCTTTGTCAGCCCCCGTCACCCCCTGTACCGCGGCGTGTTCGGGTTCGCCGGCCACCGATCGGCCGATGCGGCGATGAACGATCGCGCCGACCTGATCCTTGCAGTCGGTTCAGATCTGGGTGAGTTTACCAGCAACGGCTGGTGCGAATCGCTGCTGAACAGCCGGCTGGTGCATATCGATTCCTGCGAGGCACACCTGCTGCGTTCCCCCATGGCGCGACTGCATGTGCGTGGCCGTATCCGCCCGGTATTCGAGCGGCTGCTGGACCTGATGCGTCAGGACGGCGGGAGGGAGCTTGCCGCCACGGCGCGGCAGCCCGCGCAAGCCCCGGTGGAAGATCCGGCCAAGCGGATGTCCGACGCCGTGCCCATCAAGCCCCAGCGACTGATGCGCGAACTCGGCCGACGCTGCCCTCCCAATACACGTTTTCTGGCCGATACCGGCAACAGCATCGCGTGGGCGATCCATCACCTGGATCTGCACGATTGCCATCCCAGCAAGGGGGGCTGGCTGCGCGTCACCATGAATTTCGCCCCCATGGGCTGGGCCATCGGCGGCGCGGTCGGAACTGCGCTGGCCGCTCCGAAATCCCCGGTAGTGTGTCTGACAGGAGACGGCAGCCTGCTCATGAATGGCCAGGAAATGACCGTGGCCCTGGTCGAGAAGCTCACCGTGGTATTCGTGATCCTCAACGACGCGGCACTGGGCATGGTGAAGCATGGTCAGCGCTTGGCCGGTGCGGAGCAGGTCGGGGTCGATCTGCCGACTGTGGATTTCCGGCTGCTGGCCGAATCCATGGGCATTCCGGGCCATGTGATCCGTTCCGCCGAGGATCTGGAGCGGCTCGATCTGGATGCGATCCTGCGCAATCCCGGGCCGACCCTGCTGGACGTGCGCATCGACGGCGAGGAAGTACCGCCCATGCTTCTGCGCATGCAAACCCTGGGTACCCTGAAATGAGCTCCAAAGATACGATCCAAA
>JAUYSN010000270.1 GCA_030696235.1 Sulfuricella sp.
GGTACTTCACGCCGTTCTATGCGGTCCTGCGCGCCGTGCCGCCGATGTTCGGCTCGCAGTTCCCGGGCGTGATCGCGATGGGCGTGGCGGTCATGATCATTTTCTTCCTGCCTTGGCTAGACCGTTCGCCAGCCAAGTCGATCCGCTATCGCGGGCCGATCTACAAGACTGCGCTGACGCTGTTCATTGCCAGCTTCGTCGGTCTGGGCTATCTGGGTATGCTGCCGGTCACGCCGCTGTACACGCTGTTTTCGCAGATACTGACCACAGTCTACTTCGGCTTCTTCCTACTGATGCCGTGGTACTCCAAAATCGACAAATGCAAACCCGTACCGGAAAGGGTGACAGGATAATGAAAAAGAGTCTGTTTCTCGTAAGCCTGCTGGCTTCGACGATGGCGTTCGCCTCTAGCGACATCCATCTGGACAAAGCGCCTACCAACCTGAGCGACCAGCAGTCGCTGCAGCGCGGTGCGAAAACTTTCGTCAACTACTGCCTGTCTTGCCACAGCGCGCAGGCGATGCGTTACAACCGCCTGCAGGACATCGGCCTCACCGAGCAGCAGATCAAGGACAACCTGATCTTCACCGAGGCCAAGGTGGGCGATACCATGACCAACAGCATGAACAAGAAGGATGCCAAGGCATGGTTCGGTGCAACGCCGCCGGATCTTTCCGTGATCTCCCGCTCGCGCGGGGCGGATTGGCTCTACACGTATCTGCGCGGTTTCTACCGCGATGAGACCCGGCCGACAGGCTGGAATAATGTGGCATTCGATAAGGTGGGGATGCCGCACGTACTGAATGAGCTTCAGGGCGAGCAGGTGCTGCACGTGGAGAAACACGGCGAGCACGAAACCCAGAAACTGGTGCTGGCCAAGCCGGGAAAAATGACGCCGGCGGCGTATGATGGCATGGTGGCGGATTTGGTGAATTACCTGGATTTTATGGGCGAGCCAATAAAGACGACACGCATGAAACTGGGCATTGTGGTTCTGCTCTTTCTGAGTATCTTCTTCGTGGTGGCTTATTACCTGAAGAAGGAGTTCTGGAAGGATATACATTAAGCGGGTGTGATCAGGCAAAACATAGCCTGAATCAGCGGAAACGGGCCACTATGGCCCGTTTCCGCTTTGGGCACTAGTAAATCGTCTCGATAAAATGTTAGTATGAGTCGATTGGCCGGAGCGCACAGGGGATGTTCCCCTCGGCAAGCCGTTCATTCCGATAGCTGGATTCCGGTCTCGGACACGCGGATTCGCCAATATAAACATGTCTACCACTATTAGTAGCAAAAAACCTATGATGACACTTTATTCCGGCACTACGTGCCCATTTAGTCAGCGTTGCCGCATCGTACTTTATGAAAAAGGCATGGATTTCCAGATCATCGATGTGGATATCCACAACAAGCCTGAAGATCTGGCGGTGATGAACCCATACAACCAGGTGCCTGTGCTGGTGGAACGCGATTTGATTCTGCACGAGGCGAACATCATCAACGAATACATCGATGAGCGTTTCCCCCACCCGCAGCTGATGCCGGCTGACCCGGTGATGCGCGGCCGGGCGCGCCTATTCCTGCATCGCTTCGAACAGGAACTGTTCAGCCATGTCGCGGCTATCGAGCATGGCAGCCAGAAGGCGGCGGACAAGGCGCGCGCCGCGGTGCGCGACAGCCTCGCACAGCTTGCGCCGGTGTTCGTCAAGCAGAAGTTCATGCTGGGCGAAGAGTTCTCCATGCTCGACGTGGCGATTGCGCCCATGCTATGGCGTCTGGATTATTACGGCATCTCCATGCCGAAGCAGGCCGCGCCCCTGCTGAAATACGGCGAGCGGTTGTTCAGCCGGCCGGCATTCATCGAGGCGCTGACTCCGTCCGAAAAAGCCATGCGCAAGTGAGCGAACTGTCCACCAAACCCTACCTCATCCGCGCCATCTATGAATGGTGCACTGATAGCGGATTGACGCCACACCTTGTGGTTGCGGTGGGCAAACATACCCGGGTGCCGATGGAGTTCGCGAAGGACGGGCAGATCGTCCTGAATGTCAGCCAGGGGGCTACGCGCAACCTTCTCATCGGCAATGATTTGATTCAGTTCTCAGCTCGCTTCAATGGCGCTTCACGTGACATCGAGGTGCCTATAGATGCGGTAATCAGCATCTACGCCCGCGAAAACGCTCAGGGTCTTTCCTTTGCGGTTGAAGAAGAAGGGGGCCGGGTGGATGAAACGCCATCGGCCGGTGCCGCAACTTCGCCATCGCCAGATGACGAGCCACCCACTCCACGCAGCAAACCGCAGCTGAAAATTGTAAAATAATTACTGCGTGACGGGCCAGTCGCTGATTCGGCCTGTACGCAGGTCGTAGCTCACGATTCGGTTGTTGTTGGTGTCGGCGATCAACGCCGTGCTGCCGAGCACGGCCAGCCCACCGGGTTCATTCAGCCTTGAAAAATCAGTTATCCACAGATGACCAAAAGTAGGCGCCTCTAGGCGACACAGATTTACACAGATATTTCAATGCGTTGACTTCATTGCATGACTCACCCTGACGGTGATGTGCGATTGACATTCAACCACCTGATTCAGCGGGGTTTTATCTGTGTGAATCTGCGCCATCTGCGGATTATAGGTTCAGATTGAATTCCTTTCC
>JAUYSN010000272.1 GCA_030696235.1 Sulfuricella sp.
GCTGAACCTGGAGGAAATGAGGAGCCGCTTTGCTTATTGATGGTCCTAGGGCATGACCTGGCTGCGCCTGCTGGCGGTGATCGCCCTGACCCTGCTCTGGATGATGCCGGTTGCGGCGCAGTCCGATGATCTCTGGGTCAAACCCGGCCCGGACGGCCAGCCCCAGTTGCAACTCTATTTCTACTGGACCACCGCCTGCCCCCATTGCCAGGAGGCGCGGCCATTCGTCGAGGCCCTCCCCGCCACCCGCCCCTGGGTGGCGCTGCATTCCATGGAACTGACCCGTAATCCCGAATATGCCCGCCAGTATCAAACGATGGCGGCGCAACTCGGGCAGGATGCCGCTTCCGTGCCGGCCCTGCTGTTCTGCGGCGAAATGCATGTGGGCTGGGACAAGGCCGAAACTACGGGCGCCGAAATAGTGTGGCGACTGGATGAATGCCATGCCCGCCTCCTCGCGGGCAGCGTGGTTGCTGGTCTTTCGGCCGGGAAGCTCAGCGTGCCCATCCTGGGCGAGGTGGACCCGCAGCATTTTTCCCTGCCCTTGCTGACTGTCGCCATCGCCGGCCTGGATGCCTTCAACCCCTGCGCTTTCTTCGTGCTGCTGTTTCTGCTTTCCCTGCTCGCGCACCAGAAAAACCGCAAGCGCATGCTCGTCATCGGCGGCATTTTCGTGCTGTTCTCCGGACTGATGTATTTCGCCTTCATGGCGGCCTGGCTCAACCTGTTCCAGGTGCTCGGCAACCTCGCCTGGGTGACCCTGGTTGCGGGGGCGTTGGCGGTATTTGTCGGTGTCGTCAACGTCAAGGATTTCTTCGCCTTCGAGCGGGGGCTGACCCTGTCCATCCCGGAATCGCGCAAACCGGATATTTACCGCCGCGCCCGCGCCATCCTCGGTGCCGACAATCATCTGCCGGCGATGGTCGCGGCGACGGTGTTCCTGGCGATTGCCGCCAACTTCTACGAGCTGCTGTGCACCGCGGGTTTTCCCATGGTGTATACCCGATTGCTCACCCTGAGCGAGTTGCCGCCCGCCGGGTATTACCTCTATCTGGCCCTGTACAACCTGATCTACGTGGTGCCGCTGGGTCTCATCGTGCTCGTTTTCGTGCGCAGCATGGGCGCGCGCAAGCTGACGGAACGGGAGGGCAGGCTGCTCAAGCTGCTCTCCGGCACCATGATGCTGGAACTGGGTGCGCTGCTGCTGGTCGCGCCGGAATGGCTGAATAACCTGGCGGTGGCGTTCGGTTTGCTGGGCGTAGCTGTGGCCATCACCTGGATCGCCGCGCGGATGACCCGTGAGAAGATCATATGAGCGCAGCACACAATCACGATCATCATCACGCCCACGACGAAACCGCGGGCCGGGTGCTGTAGTTTGCCATGGCGCTGACCCTGGGCTACGCCGCGGTGGAGGCGGTTGTGGGCTGGTGGGCCGGTTCGCTGGCGCTGGTGGCAGATGCCGGGCACATGGTCAACGATGCCGGGGCGCTGGTGATTGCCGCCGCCGCGAGCTGGGTCGGCCGGCGGCCGGTCTCGCAGCTGCACAGTTACGGCTTGGGGCGGGCGGAGTTTCTCGCCGCGCTGGTCAACAGTCTCGGCTTGCTGGTGCTGGTAGCGTGGATTTCCGTTTCCGCCGTGCAGCGCTGGCAAGTGCCCCAGGCAGTGCATGGGGAGGCGGTTTCGCTCACCGCCGCGCTGGGGCTGTTGATCAATATCGGGGTGGCGTGGCTGCTCTTCCGGGGAGAGCAAAACCTCAACACCCGCGCCGCGCTGCTGCACGTCGTGGGCGACCTGCTGGGCTCGGTGGCGGCGCTGATCGCCGGGGTGGTGATCGTTTTCACCGGTTGGACCCCCATCGATCCGCTGCTGTCGCTGGTCATCGGCGCGCTGATCCTGGTTTCCAGCCTGCGCCTGTTGCGCCAGGCGCTGCACGGGATCATGGAAGGCGTGCCGCTGCATTTGTCGCTGGAAGAAATCGGACAGGAGATGGCCTGTATTCCCGGCGTGATTTCGGTGCATGACCTGCATGTGTGGAGCATCGCTTCGGAAGAAATCATGCTTAGTGCGCATTTATCCGTTGCAGACATGGCGCGCTGGGAAGGCATACTGGCAGAGAGCCGCAAGCTGCTGCACGAGCGCTTCGGCATCGATCATGTCACTCTGCAGCCAGAACGTGCGGTACAGGCGATCAGCTGGATGCCCATAGAAGAACGGGAATGATCCGACAAAAAACAGCTGAACCGCGAAGGACGCAAGGGCCAGAAGTAGGCGCCTCTAGGCGACGCTAAGGAATTCAAAGGCTTAAACAACTTAATCTGTTTACCAGATAGGTGAGGTATTGCAATTTGTTAACCCATTGTTCTACCTTGCGCACCTTTGCGTCCTTTGCGGTGAAATGCCGTTTTCAGGATGATTCCCCATGTAGCCGTGAGCGACACTCCGCTAGTCTGAAGCGTTCTCCCCCGGACTCCGCTTGATGAACAATTCCTGCCGCGCCGCGCGGCTGATGGCGACTACTGCCGGGTGGGTGAGCTTGCGCTCCACCGAGATCGCGTAGAACTGTTCGATCACTTCTTCGGTCGTGCCGATGCTGACGACTTCGTGCTGTCGCATCACCTGCTCCGCAATCGCGGTAGGGGCGGCGAAGATGCCCACCCCCGCCTGTCCGAAGGCGGTCATCAGGGCGCCGTCGTCGAATTCGCCGGTGATGCGCGGACGAATCCGGTTATCGCTGAACCAGCGTGTCAGCCTGGATCGCACCGCGACATCCTCGCCCGGCAGGAGCATGGGTGCGCCGTCCAGGGATTGCGGGAACGGCCCCGGGTGCTGCCGCGCCAGTTCCGCCGTGGCAAAGAAGGTGAGGCCGCATTCCCCGAGCAGGTGGCTGAAGCCCCGCACGTCGATTGTGCGCGGCATGGGGCTGTCGGCGATCACGATGTCGAGCCGGTGCACCGCCAGTTCCGCCAGCAGGGCGGCCACTTTCCCTTCGCGGCAAATGATGCGCGGCGGTTGCACAACCTGCATCGCCGGCTCCAGCAGCTGATAGGCCACGGCCTTGGGCACCGCGTCGGTGACGCCGACCCTGAATTGCAGGGGCCGGTCGGTGGGACGGTGGTGCAGCACCTCCTCCAGCTCCTGGCCGAGCGAAAAGATTTCATCGGCGTAGCTCAGTACCATCCGGCCCGCCTCGGTCAGCTCGAACTGCCGCCCGCTGCGGTCGAACAGCGCCTCGCCCAGCACCTCCTCGAACAGGCTCAGCTGGCCG
>JAUYSN010000279.1 GCA_030696235.1 Sulfuricella sp.
GCATCCAGGTGCATGTCCCAGGGATCCGCCGGAATCTCGTCAGCCTTCTGGCATTCGTAACCCACCCCGACCAGCAGCGGCTTGCGCCATACCTTGCGGCGCCGCAGATAGGCCAGGCTGGCGTCGTAGAAACCGCCGCCCATGCCGAGACGATGGCAGGCCTCGTCAAAACCAACCAGGGGCACGAACAGCAGATCGAGCTGCCAGGCGCGCACCGGGCGCGGCGTCCAATGCTCGTGTATGCCGAAGCGGTTAAGATACCAGCGTGGCAGCGACGTCAGCCGACTGAAGCCGAGCCGGCGCTGAAAGCGCTGCGGCACGATCGGCAGGAAACACGCCTTGCCCAACCACAAGGCGTGGTTGAGCAAAGGCATCAGGTTCATTTCTTCATGGGTCGGGGAATAGAAGCCGATACGCCGGCAGTTGAGCAACAGATTCTGGGCCAGGGCGACCCGCCGCAATCCGTCGGCGGCATGGCGGCGCTGCCGAGCGGAAAGCGCTCGGCGCGCCCGGCGCAATGTCGTGCGCAGCTGCTTTTTGTTCATGCTGCCGGGAGAAATCTGCTGGGAAGAAATAAAGCCCCCGCGAATGCCGTCAAGACCAGCATCTTGAACCTAAGGTTCAAGGTGGTCGCAGCCTGAGCGCATCAGGCACATCCGGGAAGGGACGCGCACAACAGCACTCGGTATAGCCGCAACCAGACTATGCGAATCGGTCAAAGAATATATAGCCTTAACGAACACCGCAGGGAACAACTCGAAAAATGATACGGCGGTGGAATGAGTTAAAACAACTCGTCCTGATCGGCCAGTGCCTGATCGATCTGCGCCTGCATGGAATGCATTCTACGCTTGTACTCGCCGATGTCAAAACTGCCGGCCAGACGGGTGCCCAGGAATTCGTGGGCGATATTCAGCGCCGCCATGATGGCAATGCGCTCGACGCCGATGACCTTGCCGGCATCGCGGATCTCGCGCATTTTCTTGTCGAGGTAGGTGACCGAATCGAGCAGCGCCTGTTGCTCGTCTTCCGGACAGGCGACGCGGAATTCGCGCCCCATGATGGTTACATCCAGACCCTTGACGTCCGCGCTCATGCTTCGTCCCCGGGGATCTGGTCGAGCAACGCCTCAAGCCGGCCTCGCGCGCCATTGATCTTTTCGGCCAGATGCTTGCGTTCATTTTGCGCATTGGCCAACTGCTGCCGCAGATGAGTGTTTTCCGTGCGCAGGCGCGCACACAACTGCACCAGTTGCGCGATTTTGTCTTCCAGGGCCTTCAGTTCTGCTTCCATAGCCACACTATAATTGGAAAAATCCCGCGCAGTCAACTGCTAACAGTGCGTTTTAAAAGTGTTTTAACAGATTCCAAACGATTGCCAGGCAATAATCCGGTCCAGTTTGCGCCAGTCCAGATGCTGCTCCACCGCATCCGCCATGCGCTCTATCCCTGCTTCGCGCAGGGCCTCGTAATCCAGTGTCGCGGGCGCCTCCAGTCCGGCCCAGCGCAGCAATGCGTCGCACGCCTCCTTCCGGTCGAACAGGCCATGCACATAGGTGCCGAGGATCCGGCCATCCGCCGAGATCGCTCCGTCATCCCCGTTTTCCAGCCGAGCCGCGGGCCGGGACAGGGCGGGGCCCACGCTCACGCCGGCGTGAATTTCGTAGCCGCTCACCGGCGCATCAGCCAGCACCAACTTTCCCCTGACGCGGTGCAATTGTTTTTCCTGCTTCAGCTCGGTCTCCATCTCCAGCAGGCCCAGGCCAGCACTTTCGCCCGCCCCGGCCTCCAGCCCCAAGGGATCGCGAATGCGCTGGCCCAGCATCTGGAATCCCCCGCAGATACCGATAAGCCGTCCGCCGTAGCGCAAATGCCTGTGTACGGCCTCCTCCCAGCCATTCTCCCGCAGCCAGGCGAGATCGCCGCGCACATTCTTGCTGCCTGGCAGGATGATGAGATCGGCGGGAGGCATGGACTCGCCTGCTGCGACAAACCGCAGATCGACATCGGGATGCAGGCGCAGCGGGTCGAAATCGGTATGGTTGCTGATGCGCGGCAGCAACGGCACAACCACCCGCAGAGGATGCGCTGTCTGCGCCTCGAACGACAGCTTGCCGAGACCGTCCTCGGCCTCCAGGTGCAGGCCGTGCAGATAGGGCAGCACACCCAGTACCGGCTTGCCGGTGCGCCGCTCCAACCAGTCCAGACCGGACTGCAGCAATCCGATGTCGCCTCGGAAGCGGTTGATGACGAAGCCGCGCACGCGCTCCCGCTCGGAAACGGACAACAGCTCCAGCGTCCCCACCAAATGGGCGAACACGCCACCGCGATCGATATCGGCAATAATCACAACAGGACAGTCTGCCGCTTCGGCAAAGCCCATGTTGGCGATGTCGTGTTCGCGCAGGTT
>JAUYSN010000281.1 GCA_030696235.1 Sulfuricella sp.
CTAAAACTCCTATATGTGTAGTTTTTGCATCCATCAAGACTTGTCTACTCGCGCATTCTAGTGAGTACGGGCGAACGGTGAGTTGCCAAGTACGCACGTAATCAGCACAGACCGATGGTTTCACATATTTTTCAATATTTACAGAGCAATCGATAAAGTGTATACAAATTGCAACAAAAGTCACGCAAAGCACGCTATTTAATGGATAATAAGAGTCCCCGAGCCTCCCTGTGTCCAGTAAATAACCTAGCGATACCTAGCACCGACCAACTTCCACAGTCAGTAAAAATGCCACTCATTAGTACAAATACAGAAGAAAACAACTTAATTCTGCTATAACACCCACTCCCTGCGGGCAGTGGTGGAGGATTGAAGGATTAAAATCGATCCTGTATGAATAAAAAAACACCCACAAAAACTGATCTGCGACAAAAAACATTCATCCAGGAATCAGCTTTTAGCCCGGAATAATCCCGCAAAATGCGTTCGACCGGCTACGCACGCGGGAAAGAACTTGCCACTGAGCCGATAAAAAGGTTTGTTCAGCAGCAAGTTCATTCTTTACTCCCAGGACTTACAGCTTGAATTCGCCCAGCTTCTTCGGCACCGCTACGTTCTTGAGCCGAACGTATTGTGGCAGGCCATCCTTGTAGGGCGGGTAGTCCTCCCCCTGGATCAACGGCGAAAGATAAGTACGGCATTTATCAGTAATGCCAAAACCATCTTCGGTAATAAAATCCTTGGGCATGAATTTTTCCACGTTGGCCACGTTCTTCAGTTCCGCCGCACCGATTTTCCATGTGTAAGGCGCATCGGTAAGCCGGTCGATGGTAGGCATCACCGAATTCTTGCCTGCCAGAGCCAGTTCTACCGCAGCAACACCCAGCGCATAAGCCTGCTCCACGTCGGTTTTGGATGCGAGATGACGCGCCGCGCGTTGCAGGTAATCGGCTACCGCCCAGTGGTATTTGTAGCCCAGGGCATCCTTGATCATGTTCGCCACTACCGGCGCGGCGCCACCTAACTGGGCATGACCGAAGGCGTCGCGAGTTCCCGCTTCGGCCAGGAACTTGCCATCGGGGTAATGCGCCCCCTCGGAAACCACCACCGTGCAGTAGCCGTGAGATTCGACCTTTTCCTTCACCTTGGCAAGGAATTTGGCCTGATCGAACTGCACTTCCGGGAACAGGATCACGATCGGAATATCGTTATCCGCATCGGCGGCCAAACCGCCGGCAGCCGCAATCCAGCCGGCGTGGCGACCCATCACCTCGATCACGAACACCTTGGTCGAGGTCTTCGCCATGGAAGCCACATCGAAGCTGGCCTCGCGGGTGGAAACGGCGATGTATTTTGCGACCGAGCCAAAACCGGGGCAACAGTCGGTAATGGGCAGATCGTTATCCACGGTTTTCGGCACATGGATCGCCTGGATCGGGTAGCCCAGGGTTTCGGACAACTGCGACACTTTCAGGCAGGTA
>JAUYSN010000285.1 GCA_030696235.1 Sulfuricella sp.
ATTCCGGCAAGCACACCACCACCCATGCACGCCTCTACCACCTTGACGACGACAGCCATATCATCGACTCGCCCGGCTTGCAGGAATTCGGCCTGGCCCACGTCAACGAGCAGGACATCGCCCATGCCTTCATCGAATTCCGCCCCTACCTCGGCCATTGCCGCTTCAGCAATTGCCGCCATCTGGTGGAACCGGGCTGTGCCGTGCTGGAAGCCACCACGGCGGGTAAAATCGACAGGAGACGGCTGGGCACTTTCCACAAACTGGTCAGATGAGTGCACCTCTGCCCTGCCCCTGCGGCCTGCCGCACAGTTACGAGGATTGCTGCGGCCGCTACACCAGCGGCAACACCCCCGCCCCCACCGCAGAAGCGCTGATGCGCTCGCGCTACACCGCCTACACCCTGGCGCAGGAACCCTACCTGCTCGCCTCCTGGCACACCAGCACCCGCCCCGCCACACTGGACCTCAACACCAAACCCCAGCCCAAATGGCTCGGCCTGCAAGTCAAACGCCACCGTCAGACTGACGAAACCCATGCCGAGGTGGAATTCGTCGCCCGCTACAAAATCGGCGGACGCGCCTGGCGGCTGCACGAAACCAGCCGCTTCGTGCGCGAAGAGGGGCAGTGGTATTACCTGGATGGAGATATCAAGGAAAGCTGAGCGTACGCCGCCAGCGCATTCACCACAGCACGCACCGCCAGCACCACCAGCAGGCTGAGAACGAAACCACCCAGCACGTCAGCCGGAAAATGTGCGCCCAGGCTGATGCGCGACAGCCCTACCCAAAGCGCGAACGACACGCCACTAATGCGCCACCAACTACCCAGCGGCCAGAGCGAGGCGCACACCAGCATGGCGAAGGATGAATGACCGCTGGGAAAGCTGTGGTGAAATTTGGCCTCGCCGACGATGTGGACATTAACCTCACCCAAGGCCAGAGGCGGGCGCGGAAAATCAAGCATCGGCTTGAGCCAGCCAAGCAGCACGCCATCCAGCCAGTAGGCGATAGCAAACACGGCCAGCAAGCCAAGCCAGAGCCGAGCGGTATGCTCACCATGGCGCGGTTCACGCGAGTAGGTTCTGGAAACCGTGAATACCGCCGCCAGCATCAACAAACAAAGTATCGGCACAAAACTGGTGTGATCGCCGATGGCGGTACCCAGCAGCATGAGCTGGTCGAGCCAGCCGGCACGCACATCGTTAACAAGATGAAACAGCCAGGTATTAGCCCCACCCCAATCGTAAACAATTTCCTTCATGCCAGCCAGGCCATGGCCCAAAATATGCAGCCACCCGCGGCCGCGATGCCGGCGCCGGCGAACAGCCATTTCTTGCGCGTCAGTACGGTCATGGAAGCGAGGGCAATGGCAATCTGAATCAGCGTCATGGCTTGCGCCAAGCGATGATGCGGATGCATCATATGCTCACTTTGGTGGTTCGCCTCTTCGGATTTTTTCTCAAGCTCCTCGGCCTTTGCCTTGATTTCCTTCTTTTCCTCGTTGTATTTCTCGATCTGCTTCTTGTAATACTCCTGCTTGTCCACCGGAGCGATGTTTGCCGCCAATTCCATCAGGTGGCCCTTGGTGCTCTTCGCCTGATAGAAATTCCACTGGTCGGAGGCATGCGATTTCTGCAACACCGCCTCGTTTTTGTACAACATCGCTTCGTTCTGGGTGGCGCCGCCCTGGTAGCTGACGATGGCGCCCACCGTTGAAAGAATAGCGGTAAAAATGGCGACGGACTGCGCCAGCCCCGGGCCGTGCTGGGCTTGGTGCTCAACCTCGTGTTCGTGCGCGCCATGGACGTGAAAACCGTGACCTGACATGGATTACCCTCGGAATGAATGAATCAGCTGATTAGCGACGGGTTTTGTGCACCTTACGCGCTTTGTGCTTTGCGACTTTCTTGGCCTTCTTGGCTTTTTTAACCTTCTTGGCCTTGTGACCACTCGGGGCGGCTGTTGCGGCAGGGGCGGCGATCAGTTCGTTGGATTCGGCGGCAACTGCAGGGATCGCGGCGGA
>JAUYSN010000288.1 GCA_030696235.1 Sulfuricella sp.
CGGTGACGGCGAGCCAGCTTTTTCCGGTCCTGCGGGCGAACAGCACCATCGCCACGAGTACGCCGAGGAAGCCGCCGTGGAAGGCCATGCCGCCCTGCCAGACGGAAAAAATCTCCAGCGGATGGGCAAGGAAATGGGCCGGCTGGTAAAACAGCACATAGCCCAGTCTGCCGCCCAGCACCACGCCGAGCACGCCGTAGAACAGCAGGTCGTCCAGCTCCCTGACGGTCCAGCCCGGCTGCGGGCCGGTCTTGATGCGCCGCCGGCCGAGCAGCAGAAACAGGGCAAAGGCCAGCAAATACATCAGGCCGTACCAGCGGATGGCGAGCGGGCCGAGATAAAGGGCGACGGGGTCGAATTGCGGATGGATCAGCATTGAGGCGGCAAGGATTTCGGTTAAAATGCGGATTATACGTTAATCTCTTGTTTTCCCCGTTTTCGCAAGGACTGACCATGCCCGCCTACCGCTCCAAGACCTCCACCCATGGCCGCAACATGGCCGGCGCGCGCGCCCTGTGGCGCGCCACCGGCATGACCGACGGCGATTTCGGCAAACCGATCATCGCTATCGCCAATTCCTTCACCCAGTTCGTGCCGGGCCACGTCCACCTCAAGGACATGGGGCAGCTGGTGGCGCGCGAGATCGAGAAGGCCGGCGGCGTGGCCAAGGAATTCAACACCATCGCCATCGACGACGGCATCGCCATGGGCCATGCGGGGATGCTCTACAGCCTGCCTTCGCGTGAGCTGATTGCCGATTCGGTCGAATATATGGTCAACGCCCACTGCGCCGATGCGCTGATCTGTATTTCCAACTGCGACAAAATCACCCCCGGGATGTTGATGGCATCCCTGCGCCTCAACATCCCGACGATCTTCGTTTCCGGCGGGCCGATGGAGGCCGGCAAGGCGGTGATCCACGGCAAGGAAGTGCACCTCGACCTGGTGGATGCCATGGTGGCGGCGGTGGATCCCCATTACACTGACGCCGAAACCCTGACCATGGAGCGGTCCGCCTGCCCCACCTGCGGTTCCTGTTCCGGCATGTTCACCGCCAATTCGATGAACTGCCTGGTCGAGGCGCTCGGCCTGGGCCTGCCCGGCAACGGTTCGCTGTTGGCCACCCACGCCGACCGCAAGCGGCTGTTCCTCGAAGCCGGCCGGCTGATTGTGGCGCTGGCGAAGTCCTGGTATGAAAAGGACGACGCTTCCGTGCTGCCGCGCAGCATCGCCTCGTTCCAGGCGTTCGAGAACGCCATGACGCTGGACATCGCCATGGGCGGTTCGACCAACACCGTGCTGCATCTTCTCGCGGCGGCGCATGAGGGCGGGGTGGAGTTCACCATGAATGATATCGACCGCCTTTCCCACAAGGTTCCCCACCTGTGCAAGGTGGCGCCCTCGATCCAGACCTACCACATGGAGGACGTGCACCGCGCCGGCGGCGTCATGGGCATCCTCGGCGAGATCGACCGCGCCGGGTTGCTGCATCGCGACCTGCCGACCATCCACAGCCCGACCATGGGGCAGGCGCTGGAGCACTGGGACGTAATGCGCACCCAGGACGAAAAGGTAAAAACCTTCTATCGCGCCGCGCCCGGCGGCGTGCCGAGCCAGACCGCCTTCAGTCAGGACAAGCGTTATCCTGATCTCGACATCGACCGCGTCGACGGCTGCATACGCGACAAGGCCCACGCCTATTCCCAGGACGGCGGACTGGCCGTGCTCTATGGCAATATCGCCGAGGATGGCTGCATCGTCAAAACCGCCGGGGTGGACGCAAGCATCCTCAAATTCAATGGCCGCGCACGTATTTTCGAAAGCCAGGATGACGCGGTGGAGGCTATTCTCGCCGACAAGGTCGTCGCCGGCGATGTCGTGGTGATCCGCTACGAAGGGCCGCGCGGTGGGCCGGGCATGCAGGAAATGCTTTATCCCACCAGCTACCTGAAGTCGAAAGGGCTGGGCAAATCCTGCGCCCTGCTCACCGATGGGCGCTTCTCCGGCGGCACCTCCGGCTTGTCGATCGGCCACGCTTCGCCCGAAGCGGCGGAAGGCGGCGCCATCGGCCTGATCGAGGAAGGCGACAGCATCGAGATCGACATTCCCAACCGCACCATCAACCTCAGGATCAGCGACGAGGACCTGGCCCACCGCCGGCTCAGCATGGAATCGAAAGGCGCACAAGCCTGGAAGCCGGAAAACCGTAACCGTATCGTCTCGGCGGCGTTGCGGGCGTATGCGGCGATGACCACCAGCGCGGCGAAGGGCGCGGTACGCGACGTGTCACAGGTTGAACGGCGCTAGGGACAAATAAAGGCGTGCCCAAGCCAACCGACCACAAGCTCGGCTTGCGTGAGCTGATCGAGGCGATGATCGCCGACGGCCTGATTGAAAAGGCGGACGCCGCCAATCTGTTGTTGCCGGCACGAGGCGCCCGTGGCGAGGTTCATCCACTGGTGCAGATCGCCGAGCAGAAATGGAAATCGGCCCGGCCCCCGCACAAGCTGCTTAACCTCGAAGCCCTGACCGAATGGCTGGCAGACTGGGTCAAGCTGCCCTACTACCACATCGACCCTCTCAAGATCGATGTGACCGCCATCACCAACATCATGTCGGATACGTATGCGGCGCGCTTCCGCATCCTGCCAGTTGAAGTCACCTCGCGCGAGGTGGTGGTAGCCACGGCCGAGCCTTTCCTGAACGAGTGGGAAAAGGAGCTGGCGCCGATCCTGCGCCTCGACATCAAGCGTGTCGTCGCCAACCCGCTGGACATTCAACGCTACCTTGCCGAGTTCTACAGTCTGGCGCGTTCGGTCAAGAAGGCCTCGCAATCGCAGAGTTCAGCCTTTGGCGGCGGCCTTTCCAACTTCGAGCAGCTGGTGGAGATGGGGCGCACCGGTAATCTCGATGCCAACGACCAGCATGTCGTTCACATCGTCGACTGGCTGCTGCAATACGCTTTCGATCAGCGCGCTTCCGACATCCATCTCGAGCCGCGGCGCGACTACGGCGACGTGCGCTTCCGCATTGACGGCGTAATGCACCACGTCTACCAGATCCCACTCGCGGTGATGGGCGCGGTGACCAGCCGCATCAAGGGTCTCGGGCGGATGGACATCGTCGAGAAGCGCCGTCCTCTGGATGGCCGCATCAAGACCCGCTCGCCCGACGGCGACGAAATCGAGTTGCGCCTCTCCACCATGCCGACCGCCTTCGGCGAAAAGATGGTGATGCGCATTTTCAATCCCGAAGTGATTGCGCAGAACTTCAAGGAAATGGGCTTCTCCGATGAGGACGTGGCGCGCTGGACCCAGATGACCAGCCAGCCCAACGGCATCATCCTGGTCACTGGCCCGACCGGCTCGGGCAAGACTACCACGCTGTATTCCGCCCTGCGCCAGCTCGCCGTACCGGAAGTGAATGTCTGCACCATCGAAGACCCGATCGAGATGATCTCGCCCCAGTTCAACCAGATGCAGGTGCAGCAAAATATCGGCCTGGATTTCGCCAGCGGCGTGCGCACCCTGATGCGCCAGGACCCGGACATCATCATGGTGGGCGAGATCCGCGACCTGGAAACCGCTGAAATGGCGATCCAGGCGGCGCTGACCGGGCATCTGGTATTGTCCACCCTGCACACCAATGACGCGCCCTCGGCGATTTCCCGCCTGCTCGACCTGGGCGTCCCGCCCTACCTGATCAATGCGACCTTGCTCGGGGTGATGGCGCAGCGTCTGGTGCGCACCCTGTGCCCACACTGCAAGGAGCGCGAAGCACTCGACGGCGAAGTATGGGAGTCCATGGTCAAACCGTGGAAGGCCGCCGCGCCGGCGACGGCCTGTGCGCCGAAAGGCTGCCTGGAATGCCGCATGACCGGCTACCTCGGCCGCATTGGTTTGTACGAGATGCTGATCATGTCGCCCGGCCTGCGCAAGCTGATCAAGCCGGCCTGCGATGTCGCCGCCCTGCGCGAGCAGGCCTACAAGGAAGGCATGAAGCCGCTCAGGATCAGCGGCGCACAGAAGGTCGCGAGCGGGCTGACCACCATAGAGGAAGTCCTGAAAGTCGCCCCGCCGCCCTACGGCGTGTAATACCGCTGGCGCTGCCAGGCGAGCTGGAAAGTCTGCCCGTCAGCCTCGACAAGCCGGTGACGCCCGTTGTCAACGCCTGGGTGTGCCAGGGCGTTAAATATTTATCAGCAATATCGGATGTAGATATCCTGCTACAGATATCCTGCTACATGTTTGCAAAGCTGGAAAAATTGGATAAGATGGCGGGTCACTTTTTTCTCAAGTTAAACAAGGAGTATTAAATGAAAGCAATTCTGGGAATTGCCGCTGCTGCGGCCTTGCTGGTGGCTGGACAAGCAGCAGCTGATGATCAGTTGGCGCTGGCGCAGAAGAGCGGTTGCATGGCCTGCCATCAGGTCGCGGTTAAAGTGGTCGGCCCGGCTTACAAGGATGTGGCCAAGAAATACGCCGCTGACAAAGGCGCGGCCGACAGGCTGACCAAGCATGTCATCGCCGGCAGCAAGGACGTGTGGGGTCCTGTGCCTATGCCTCCTAAGGGTGGCAACGCCGCCGTCAAGGACGAGGACATCAAGAAGATCGTGACCTGGATTCTGACCTTGAAGTAATTCGGGCGCTGTACCATCAAAAAGCCGGCCTTGCGCCGGCTTTTTTATTGGGCTTTTGCCAGCTTGCTATGGTGCATCGAGTAGGCGAAGTACACGATCAGCCCGATCACCAGCCAGACCGCGAAACGTAGCCAGGTCGTGGCCGGCAGGAAGGCCATCAGCGCCCCGCAGGAAAATGCGCCGAGCAGGGGGAAGAACGGATTCAGCGGGTTCTTGAACGGGCGGTGCAGAAGCGGCTGGGTGATGCGCAGCACGATCACCCCCAAGCACACCAGCACGAAGGCGGCCAGGGTGCCGATGTTGACCAGTTCGGCCAGTTCGCCCAGCGGAATGAAGCCGGCGATGGTGGCGATGACTAGGCCGCACAGGATGATGACCCGCACCGGCGTGTGGGTCTTGGCGTGGACGCGGGCGAAGAACGGCGACAGCAGGCCGTCGCGCGACATGGCGAAAATCACCCGGGTCAGCCCGTAATAAAGCACCAGCATCACCGTGGTCAGTCCGGCGATCACGCCGGTCGCCACCAGCGCCGAGGCCCAGTTGATGCCGAGCAGATGGAGCGAATGCGCCACCGGCGAGGGCACGTTGAGTTGGGTGTAGGGCACGATGCCGGTAAGCAGGCCCGAAACGACGATATAGATCAGGGTGCAGAACACCAGCGAAGTGATGATGCCGATCGGCACGTCGCGCTGCGGGTTCTTGGCTTCTTCCGCAGCGGTGGAAACGGCATCGAAGCCGACGTAGGCGAAAAACACCATTGCCGCGCCGGCGAACACGCCGGTGGGCTTGCCTTCCGGGCTGGTGCCGGACCAGCCGAAGGGCATGAACGGGTTCCAGTTCTCCGGGTTGATGTTGAACAATGCCACCCCGATGAAGACCGCGATGGTCAGCAGTTTGACGAACACCATCGCGGTGTTGATTTTCGTGCTCTGGCGCACGCCGATCGCCAGCAGCACCATCAGGATCAGCACGATGCCCGCCGCCGGCAGGTTGACGATGCCGCCCAAGCTGGGCGCCTTGGTCAGCGCTTCGGGCAGGCCGAAGCCAATGGCGGTGAGGGCGTTGTTGAAATAGCCCGACCAGCCGTTGGCCACCGCCGCTGTGGCGACGCCGTATTCGAGAATCAGATCCCAGCCGATGATCCACGCCACCAGTTCGCCGAACGCCGCGTAGCTGTAGCCGTAGGCGCTACCGCAGCCGCCCACGGCAGAGGCCAGTTCGGAATAGGCCAGCGCGGCGAAGGCGCAGGCGAAGCCCGCGACGATGAACGACAGCACCACGGCGGGGCCGGCCTGGGTAGCCGCGGCGATGCCGGTAAGGACAAAGATGCCGGTGCCGATGATCGCGCCGATGCCGAGGAAAGTCAGGTCGAAGGCGGTCAGGCATTTTTTCAGCCCGGTTTCGCTAAAGTCGTCCGGCGTCGTGGTTTTGGTGCGGAATATCTGCATTGGTCTCCCCCTTGTTGGTGCGAAGTGTAGTTATTTTGGTCGGGCTTGGCTACAACCAGTCTTTCGCCACCAGAAACTCGCGGTACAGCCGTTCCTCCTCAGAGCCCTTGTCCGGCTGCCAGTCATAGCGCCATTTGACGATGGGCGGCAGCGACATCAGGATGGACTCGGTACGCCCCCCCGATTGCAGGCCGAACAGGGTGCCGCGATCCCACACCAGGTTGAATTCGACATAACGGCCACGGCGATAGGCCTGGAAATCCCGCTCGCGTTCGCCGTAAGGCGTGGAACTGCGGCGTTGCAATATGGGCAGGTAGGCGGCGAGGAAGTGCTCGCCGACGCTTTGCATCAGGCCGAAGCTGAAATCGAAATCTCGCTCATGGAAGTCGTCGAAGAAGATTCCGCCTATGCCGCGCGGCTCGTTGCGGTGCTTGAGGTAAAAGTATTCGTCGCACCATTGCTTGAAGCGGGGGTGATATTCCGCGCCGAACGGTGCCAGCGCATCGCGGCAGGTGCGGTGGAAATGCACGGTATCTTCGGTGAAACCGTAATAAGGCGTCAGGTCCATGCCGCCGCCGAACCACCACACCGGCTCAGCGCCGGGCGGTTGCGCGCAGAAGAAGCGTACGTTGAAATGGGTGGTGGGGATGTAAGGATTGCGCGGATGCAGCACCAGCGACAGACCCATTGCTTCGAAGCCGCATCCGGCCAGCTCGGGGCGTTTGGCCGTGGCGCTGGCGGGCAGCTTTTGTCCGCGCACGTGGGAGAAATTGACTCCGCCACGCTCCAACACCTTGCCCTCCTCGATCACGCAGCTCAAGCCTTCACCGCCTTCCGGGCGCTGCCAGGCATCGCGCAGGAAGGTGTGACCATCGGTCTGCTCCAGTAGGGTTACGATGCGCTCCTGCAAATCGGTGAGATAGGCTTTGACGGCGTCGCGGTCCATGTTCATGGGCGGATAATCCTGCCGGTCAGTAGATGCTGGATAGTGGAGGGGGTTTTGCGGGCGCCGACCTTGCCTGGCAGCGCCAGGACGCTCTGGCCGAAGGCTTTGGCGCAGGCGGTGCAGGTCTTGAGCGGCTTCAGCCCGGCGCGGTTGGCGCTGGTCGAAACCAGGGCCGTGCCGAGTGCCCGGCATAATTCGGCGGCATCGGGGTGTGCGGTCACTCTCACGGCAATGCTTTCATGTCGGCCACGTAGCCAGTGCGGCGTGTGGTGGGAAGCGGGCATTAGCCAGGTATGCGGCCCCGGCCAAGTCTGGTCGAGTTGCCTCGATTGTTCCGCCGTGGGCGGCAGCACGTAGCGCCGCAGGCGGCTGAAGCGGTCTGCGATCAGGATCAGGCCCTTGGACTGTGGCCTGCTCTTGAGTTGGAGCAAACGGCGCACGGCGCGGGCGTTGCGTGGGTCGCAGCCCAAGCCATAGCAGGATTCGGTGGCATAGGCGATGATTCCTCCACCACTAAGGTGGGCGCGCACTTTCCGGATCAGGGCGGCGGA
>JAUYSN010000299.1 GCA_030696235.1 Sulfuricella sp.
GATGTCTCTAAAAGTGTATTTCGCGGTGTGTGAGCAACAACTGCTTTTTCATGATCGTAAGAATACCGCGTTTCTGGAATAAACTTATAAAAAATTAACCGCCGATAACCAAAAGTAGGCGCCTCTAGGCGACGCGGATGAACGCCAATGATTCAAGGCGTTACAGAAAAATCCGCTCACCTTTGGGATAATGAAAGGGAGTGTCAATCACGCCATGTTTCGCCTAGAGGCGCCTACTTTTGGTTATCGGCGTTTATCGGTGTGAATCGGCGGTTAATCGCCGTATTTTACGGATGAATCAGTACCCAGCCTTGAGACTGGCGGCAAAAGCGGCTTCCAGGCTCTCCGGAAGCTGGAACTGGGCAAAGGCACGGTGAATTTCAGCCTCGTTCACGCCGGCACTGCGGCCTTCGAAACGAATGCCGATCCGCCTACCGTAGGAAGCCAGCGTCGCGAAGGCAAAGCGCCAGCGCTGGACTTCCGCGAGCCGCTCGCGCAACTCGCGTTCGTTGCTGATGACCACCCCCGCTTGTTTCAAGGAGTCCAGGAATTCATCAAAGGACTCGTTGTTAAGACTGCCCATCTACGCCTCCGTTATTTAAGTGCGGTGGCCCTCCACCTATGAACCTAACAACGTGGCTAATCTATAGCGGTTGACAAAACAACTAGCTGAAGCGATCAACTCAACGAAACTTGCACTCTGCCTGGACAATAGTTGCCTGGGAAAAACCATTCCGCTACTCTGTTCATTTTGAGTCACCGGTCTATCCGCGCAAGCCAGGAGGAAAAAATAATGAATGACCCGGTCCGCGACCCCCGCCTCGATTCCGCAAAAACATTGACTGCCGTGGTCTATGCGCTACAGGCGGCGGCTTTCTTCTTCGGCATCACTTACATCATCGCCATCATCATCAGCTATGTGAAACTGGACGACGTCAAGGGCACCTGGCTGGAATCCCACTTCCGCTGGCAGATCCGCACCTTCTGGTTCAGCCTGCTGTGGGGGGCAATCGGCGCCCTTACGTTCATCCTCATCATCGGCTGGTTTATCCTGGCGGCCGACTGCATCTGGGTGATTTACCGCATCGTCAAAGGCTGGCTGCGCCTCAACGAGGGCAAGGAAATGGTTCCGCAATGAAATACAAAGATCTGCGCGACTTCATTTCGCAACTGGAAAAACAGGGCGAACTCAAGCGCATCAGCACCGAAGTCGATCCCCGCATGGAAATGACCGATATCTGCGACCGCGTGCTGAAAGCGGGAGGACCGGCGATCCTGTTCGAAAAGCCGAAGGGCCACGGCATCCCGGTGCTGGCCAATCTGTTCGGCACGCCC
>JAUYSN010000300.1 GCA_030696235.1 Sulfuricella sp.
CGCCGACCCGGGAAGGCGCCGCGTGCGGCTGCCAGGGTCGCCGCCATTTCCACCGGATGGTGACCGTAATCGTCAATTAAAGTAAAACTTCCACTTCCGCTTGCGGGAGTGGAAACGATTGCCCTTTCTCCCGCTTGCGGGAGAGAGTTGGAGAGAGGGTGAGCGGGCAGCATGACTTCGCCGTAGCGCTGGAAACGGCGGCCGACGCCGCGGAAATCGGCCAAGCCCTTGACGATGGCCGTATCCGGCGCGCCCACCTCCATCGCCACCGCAATCGCCGCAAGCGCATTCAGCACGTTGTGCTGGCCGGGCAAATTGAGCGTCACCGCCAGTTCCGGCTGCCCGGCACGTTGCACTTTGAAATCCATCCGGCCGCCGCTGTGGCTAATATCCGTACCCCGAATCTGCGCGCCTTCTTCCAGGCCATAGGTGGTCACCGGTTTGGTGATGCGCGGCATGATCTCGCGCACGTTGGCATCGTCTGCGCACAACACCGCCATGCCGTAGAACGGCAGGCGCTGGATGAAGTCGACGAAGGCCTGCTTCAACCGGCCGAAATCGTGGCCGTAGGTTTCCATGTGGTCGGCGTCGATATTGGTCACAACCGCCATCACCGGCATCAGGTAGAGGAAGGAAGCATCAGACTCGTCCGCCTCGGCGACGATGAATTCGCCCTGGCCCAGCCGCGCATTGGCACCGGCAGCCTCCAGCTTGCCGCCGATAACGAAAGTCGGGTCCATGCCCGCCTCGCCGAGTATGCTGGCGATCAGGCTGGTGGTCGTGGTCTTGCCGTGGGTGCCGGCCACCGCAATGCCCTGCTTGAAGCGCATCAGCTCCGCCAGCATCATGGCGCGCGGCACCACCGGGATGTTGCGCTCCCGCGCTGCCGCCACTTCCGGGTTGTCGGCCTGGACCGCGGTGGATATCACCACCACATCGGCGCGCTCCAGATTCTCGGCGGCGTGGCCCTGATACACCTGGGCACCCAGACTCTTCAGCCGACGTGTGGCGACGTTGTCGCCCAGATCGGAACCGCTTACCTCGTAGCCCAGGTTGAGCAGCACCTCGGCGATACCGCTCATGCCCACGCCGCCGATGCCTACGAAGTGGACGTGTTTGACTTTATGTTTCATTTCAAAACCTTTTTAACCGCAAAGGACGCGAGGGACGCAAAGGAAAAACCAAGGACGAGGAATTCCTTTGCGTTACTTTGCGTCCTTTGCGGTAAATGAATTTTCATCCTGCCAACTCCATGCACACCCTCGCCACGTCCGCCGTGGCTTCCGGCTTAGCCAGTTTTCTTGCCGCCTGCGCCATCGCCAGCAATTTTTCGCGGCTGAAACCCGTTAACAAATCGGCCAGCCCCGCCGGGGTCAGTTCCTGCTGTGGCAGCAGCACCGCCGCGCCGTTCTCGCTCAGGAAGCGGGCGTTGCCGGTCTGGTGGTCGTCCACCGCGTGCGGGTAGGGCACCAGCACGCTGGCCACACCGGCGGCAGTCACTTCGGCCAGGGTCAGCGCTCCCGCCCGGCACACGATCAGGTCGCACCAGGCATACATCTGAGCCATGTCGTCGATGAAGGCGCGAGTGTCCGCGACGACGCCGGCAGCGGCATAGTTGGCACTGAGCTTTTCCAGGTTCCTGGCGCCGGACTGATGGATCACCTCGGGGCGGTCGGCTTCTGCAATCAGCGCCAGCGCCTGCGGCACCGCGTCGTTCAACGCCGCCGCACCCAAGCTGCCGCCTACCACCAGCAGGCGCAGCTTGCCCTGACGGCCGGCCATCCGTTGCTCCGGTGCAGGCAAGGCGGCGATATCGGCGCGCACCGGGTTGCCGCACCAGGTCATCGCCGGTTTGCGACAGCCGATCGGCTTGTCGCCGGGATTGTTGAAGGCCGACGGGAAGGCCACCAG
>JAUYSN010000210.1 GCA_030696235.1 Sulfuricella sp.
GCTCATCGGCTCCGGCGCCCCGGTTTTTGCATTTCTCTGGCCGTCATTAGCTTGCCCGCGATCCAGTTTGCCGCCAGCAGCAGCCCAAGCAACCCGAGCACCGGGAAATTTCCGAACCGTACATACGGCGTCGCCCCCGCAAAACCCTGAGCCTCGCCCTCCAGCCGGGTGGCGGTGAATTCCGGCGCGCGCTTCAGCACTTCGCCGCGCTGGTTGATGATGGCGGTGATGCCGGTATTGGTGGCACGCAGCATGTAGCGGCCGGCTTCCAGCGCGCGCATCTGGGAAATCTGGAGGTGCTGCCAGGGCGCGATGGTATCGCCGAACCAGGCGTCGTTGCTGACATTCACCAGGAGCGATGCGGCCGGGAGCTGGTTGATCAGTTCCTCGCCGAACACGTCCTCGTAGCAAATCGCCATCGCCACCTTCTGGCCGGCCACCTGCAGTGGCGGCTGGATGGTCTCGCCGCGCGAGAAGTCCGACAGCGGGATATGAAGTACACGAACAACCCAGCCGAACAGCGGCTTGAACGGGATGAATTCGCCGAACGGTACCAGATGGACTTTGCGGTAAACCTGCATCGGCGAACTGCCGAAACTCAGCACGCTGTTGAAATACTCCCCGTTCTCGGTGTACTCGGGCACCCCCACCAGCACGTCGCCGCCCCGCTCGCGCGCACGCCCGGACAGCATCTCCAGGTAGCTCAACGGCAGGTTGTGCAGCAACATCGGTAGCGCCGTTTCCGGCAGCACGATCAGGCGCCCGGAGCTCGCCAGCGTCATCGCCATGTAAGTGTCGAGCGTGCTCCTGGCCTTGTCCTCGCGCCACTTCATCTCCTGCGGAATGTTGCCCTGCAGCAGGCTGACAGAAACCGGCGCGCCCAGCGGCCTGACCCATTCGACCTGCTTCAGGGCAAACCCCGCCACAGCCAGCGCCAGGATGATCACCATCGGAAAAACCGTGCCCGCCCTGCCGCGTCGGCGCAGCCGGACATCCGCCAAGAGCGCCAGCGCACCGGCACACAAGGCTGAGGCAAGCGACACCCCGTACACCCCGGATAGCGGCGCAAAGCCCGCCAGCGGGCTGGCTACCGCCTGCGAGTAGCCCAGCGCCAGCCAGGGAAAGCCGGTGAAAAGCCAGCCCCTGATCCATTCCATCAGCACCCACAACGCCGGAATCAGCAACAGGGCACGCCGCCGGGTCAGACCGCCGGGACCGGCCTGGAGCAAACCCGCCACGGCAGGGAACAGGGACAGCACCAGGCAGAACAAAAAGGTGGCGACCACCGCGAGGGAAGTCGGCATGCCGCCGAACTCGTGGATGCTCACATACACCCAGCTCACCCCGGCGCCGAAGAAACCCAGTCCGAAGGCAAAACCGGTGTAGGCTGCGGCCATGCGCGACGAGGCACGCGACCACAGCAGCAACAGCGCCGCCAGCGTGAACAGCGGCAGGAAGAACAGAGTGTCCGGCGCGAAGCCGGAAACGGTGATCACCCCGATCATCAGGCCGACAGCCATCTGGACCGGCAGTAAGCTGAAGAATGCAGCGGCGGGTTTCGTCATCCTGGCAGCACGACCCCAAGGGGCGAATTTTTCTTGTTAAAAGGCATAAGTTGGCTGCGTTTACATGACAAGCAGGTGCGTCGGAAAACGCTGATTATCCTATAAAAAGCAGTTCAGCCACGGATTAACACGGATTTACACAGATAATCAATGAGTTAGCACTCTCGTCCTGATCAACCTTTGGGTGAGAGGAAAATCATCGGCAATACATTGTTTCGCCTAGAGGCGCCTACTTTTGGTATCTGTGTTAATCCGTGTTTATCTGTGGATAAAAGAGGTTTTTAGGATTATACGTTGCAAAATGCTGGATCAGATATTTGCAGTATAAAAACTACTTGTTAACAAAGCGCTGCGCCTTGTTTACCATAGCGACCTGATTCATTTTCAAGCGAGACACCATGACCGCCGTATCCGACCGTTTCAAGGACGCAATTGCCCGCATCGACGCCGCCAACGCGGAAGATCCCAACAAGGAAATGTTCGAGGGCAAGGAATACCCCAAGGAACTGCTGTATTCAGAGCGCATGATGGCCTGGCTGCACAAGTTCGAACCCGACGCCTCCGAGGCGCTGCAACTGGCCGCCCGCGCCCAGCACATTTGCCGCTGGAAGATTCCGCGCAGCGAATACCCGATGAACCGCAAGGGCTACAACGATTGGCGCACCACCCTGGCGAAGTTCCATGGCGACACCACCGCCGGAATCATGAAGCAGGCAGGCTACGACGATGCGATGTGCGAGCGGGTCAAGGCGCTGCTACAGAAGGACCGCATCAAGCTGGACGACCCCGATGGCCAGACCCTGGAAGACGTGATCTGCCTGGTGTTCCTGGAATTTTATTTCGTTCCCTTCGCACCGCATTACACCGAGCCGAAGCTGATCAGCATCGTGCAGAAGACCTGGAAGAAGATGTCGGATCGCGGTCACGAGACAGCGCTTACGCTCGCCCCGCTCTGGCCCGCAGACTTGCTTGCGTCGGTACAAAAGGCGCTGGCAGGCGCGTAGGGAGTTTTTTCCGTATCGTAGGGTGCGTCCCACGCACCGAGGTAACGGTGCGCATGGCGCACCCTACGTCTACTTTTTCATCAGCGACAAATCACTCGACTTCGGTTTCCTCTGCTGCCGTTTTTTCCACCAGCAGGGTGTAAAGACGACGGCTGTCGGCGCGCAGCACGCTGAACTTCAGGCCGTCGAAAACCACGTGTTCGCCGCGCTTGGGCATACGGCCGAACTTGCTGACCACCAGCCCGCCCACGGTATCGTAGTCCTCGTCGCTGAATTCCGTTCCCATCACCTCGTTGAAATCCGCGATCTCGGCCTGCGCCTTGACGCGGAAACGGCCGTCCGGCACGCGGATGATGTTGTCTTCCTGTTCGTCGTAGTCGTATTCGTCCTCGATCTCGCCGACAATCTGCTCCAGCACGTCCTCGATGGTGACGATGCCGGCCACGCCGCCGTATTCGTCCACCACGATGGCGATGTGGTTGCGGTTGCTGCGGAATTCCTTGAGCAGCACGTTGAGCCGCTTCGATTCGGGGATGAACACCGCCGGGCGCAGCATATCGCGAACGTTGAATTCCTGGCCGGCATAGTAGCGCAGCAGGTCTTTCGCCAGCAGAATGCCGATAACGTCGTCCTTGTCCTTGTCGATTACTGGGAAGCGCGAGTGCGCGGTCTCGATCACGAAGGGGATGAATTTTTCCGGTGCATCGGCGATGTCCACCACGTCCATCTGGGCGCGCGGAATCATGACGTCGCGCACCTGCATCTCGGAAACCTGGAGCACCCCTTCGATCATGGCCAGAGCATCCGCATCCAGCAGGTTGCGCTCGTAGGAGGAATGCAGCAGTTCGACCAGTTGTTCGCGGTCTTCCGGCTCCCGCAACAGGAGCGTGCTTAATCGTTCAAACCAGGTTGGTTTCGCAGGTTCGTCATTCATGTTTTTCAAATATCCTTTGTTTCTTCTTGGTATGGGTCAGCATAACCCAGCTTTGTGACAATCTGGATTTCCAGGGCTTCCATCTGTCGCGCCTGTTCGTCGCTTTCATGGTCGTAGCCCTGCAGGTGCAGCACACCGTGGACAGTCAAGTGCGCATAGTGCGCTTCGATGGGCTTCTCCTGCTGCAAAGCCTCGCGGGCAACCACCGGGGCGCACAACACGATATCGCCAGCCAGCGGCAACTCCGCGCCGGTAAATTCGTCATTGTATACAAAGGTTAGCACATTGGTCGCGTAGTCCTTGCTGCGGTAATCGCGGTTGAGCGCCCGGCCTTCCTCCTCGTCGACGATGCGCAGCGCGATCTCGGCATCCTGGCACAACGCCGCCTTCACCCAACGGCGAAACTGGGCACGAGTCGGCGCATCGTCCGGTTTCGCTGCATATTGCACTGAAAGACTGAGTGCTGATGGTGAGGGTTTTCGGGTCATGTGAACTCGGAACTCATTCCAGTTTTCATTCAATCTAATAATAAACCGCAAAAATCTTTCACCGCAAAGGACGCAAAGGTTCGCAAAGGAAACGGGGTAGGCAGGGATGGGCGACCTGTCGCCCAACTCGCAAAAGCAATAAGGCTGGCATGTCTGGGGGTTTGGGACTCCCTTCGCGAACCTTTGCGTCCTTTGCGGTTAGCGCTCTTTTGATCGAGAAATAACATCAACACTGTTTCTCGCGCTGTTCATAAGCGTTGACGATCTTCTGCACCAGCGGGTGGCGCACCACATCCTCGGCCAGAAAGAAAGTAAAGGCGATGCCGCTGACCTTTTCCAGCACTTGCTGGGCATCCACCAAACCGCTCTTCTGGCCGCGCGCCAGATCCACCTGGGTCACGTCGCCGGTAATCACGGCCTTGGCGCCGAAGCCGATGCGGGTGAGGAACATCATCATCTGCTCCGGCGTGGTGTTCTGCGCCTCGTCCAGGATGATGAAGGAATGGTTCAGGGTGCGTCCGCGCATGTAGGCCAGCGGGGCGATCTCGATCGCGCCGCGCTCGAACAGCTTGCCCACCTTGTCGAAGCCCATCAGATCGTAGAGCGCGTCATACAGGGGGCGCAGATAGGGGTCCACCTTCTGGGCCAGATCGCCGGGCAGGAAGCCGAGCCGCTCGCCCGCCTCCACCGCCGGGCGCACCAGCACGATGCGTTTCACCAGATCACGCTCGAGGGCGTCCACCGCGCTGGCCACCGCAAGATAAGTCTTGCCGGTGCCGGCCGGACCGATGCCGAAGGTGATGTCGTGCTCCTGGATCTTGCACAGATACACGTTCTGGCGCGGGGTACGGCCGTGCAAGTCGCTTTTGCGCGTCATCAGCACCGGCATGGCGACGCCTTCCTGCACATCGTGGTTCGCGTTCGCCACCTCGATCAGGCCGAGCTGGACATCCTCGACAGAAAGATGGGTACGGGAACGCTCGTAAAAATTTTTCAGCGCATCCACGGCCAGACGCGCCTGGCGCTGGTCTCCATGCACTGAAAAGTGCTCACCACGACGGGAAATGGTCACGTCGAGAGCGGTGGCGATCTGCTTCAGATTTTCATCCAGCGCGCCGCACAGGTTGGCGAGGCGGGCATTGTCCGCAGGGGCAAAAGAAATATCGAGGGATTTTGGAGTCACGGGAGCAGCCTTATTCGAGCACGACGATCTCGCCGCGCAAAGTATGGGTGGAAACTGCAGTGATGGTGACGTTGACGAACTGCCCGATGAGGCGCGGATTGGCCTTGAAATTGGCCACCCGGTTGTTGTCGGTGCGCCCCATCAGTTCGGAATCGTCCTTTCTGGAAACCCCTTCCACCAGGATGCGCTGCACCGAGCCGACCATTTTCTGGTTGACGATCTGTTCCTGCTCATCGATTTTTTTCTGCAGCTGCCGCAGCCGCTCCTGCTTCACTTCGAGCGGCGTGTCATCGACCAGCTCCGCAGCCGGCGTGCCGGGGCGCGGACTGAAAATGAAGCTGTAGCCCATATCGAAGCCGACATCCTCGATCAGCTTCAGGGTCGCCTCGAAATCGGCATCGGTTTCGCCGGGAAAGCCGACGATGAAATCCGAGGAAAGCGAAATGTCCGGCCGCACTGCGCGCAAGCGTCGCACCAGGGACTTGTATTCGAGCGCGGTGTAGCCGCGCTTCATTGCCGCCAGCACCCGGTCCGAGCCGCTCTGAACCGGCAGGTGCAGGCCGCTGGCCAGCTTGGGCACTTCGGCGAAGACATCGATGATGCGCTGGGATAACTCGACCGGATGGGAGGTGGTGAAGCGCAGACGCTCGATACCCGGCACCTCGGCCAGATAATGCAGCAGATCCGCCAGATCGGCGGTTTCTCCGTCGTGCATGGCTCCGCGGTAAGCGTTGACGTTCTGCCCGAGCAGGGTGACTTCCTTCACCCCCTGCCCGGCCAGTTGCGCCACCTCGGCTATCACGTCGTCGAAAGGGCGGGACACTTCGTCGCCCCGCGTATAGGGCACGATGCAGTAAGTGCAGAACTTGCCGCAGCCTTCCACCACCGAGACGAATGCGGTCGCGCCATCCACCTTGGCCGCCGGCATGTGGTCGAATTTTTCGATTTCCGGGAAAGACACATCCACCTGGGGTTGCCCGCTCTTGCGCCGGGCATCGATCATCTGCGGCAAGCGGTGCAGGGTCTGCGGGCCGAACACCAGATCCACGTAGGGCGCGCGGCTGACGATGGCGCTGCCTTCCTGGCTCGCCACGCAGCCGCCGACAGCAATCAGCAAATCGGGGTTGTTCTGCTTCAGGGGCCGCCACCGGCCCAGCTGGTGAAAAACCTTCTCCTGCGCCCTCTCCCGCACCGAGCAGGTATTCAGCAGGATAACGTCGGCATCCTCGACGCGCAGCGTGATTTCCATGCCCTGAGAGGCATTGAGCACGTCAGCCATCTTCGCCGAGTCATACTCGTTCATCTGGCAACCGAAGGTTTTAATGAAAAGCTTTTTTGCCACGAGGAAAACCTAACGGTTCATCCCCGCTTGTTCTTCAGGGGTGGGCAGCCACATCTGGATCAGCAAGCCGCCCGGATCGAGCTGATAGAACACTTTGGCGCTTTGTGGCAGTTGGTTGGGGACAATGATGCGATTGAACGTATCGTAAACACGCGCGCCGGGCGCCAGCCGGTAGATTTCTCCACCGATCTTCACTTCCGGGTAGTTATGGCCGTTGATCTGCCCGACTTGCGCGTTTTGCGGCAAGAACCTGCCGGCATGAGCTGCCAGGGCGAACAACATGAGGAAAAGAAATAAAAAATGCTTCAGCATAAACACACGATAGCACACAACCAAACTGGGGTCTCGGCGGATTGATGGTTGCTGCCAGGTTGCATGAGAGGAAAGTGGTGGTGATAGGTGGATTTGAACCACCGACCCCAGCGTTATGAGTGCTGTGCTCTAACCGACTGAGCTATATCACCGAGATAAATCGAAGGATGCGAATTCTGACTTTTTATCGTCCGTTTGTCAAGATTGATCGATAGCGTATCAAGCAACACCAGCGAGAACGCGGTGAAAACGCAAATCTGGTGCGCCGTGTCCGCCTATGTGCTGATCGCCATCGTTATTTGGCGAGCGTAGGGCCCTGCTGCCTTACGCGGGTTACCCTTGTAGCAATTTGACTTCCGCAGCAGCAAGATCCTCCGGTGCGCCCAGCAGCACCACCACGTCGCCCGCCTGCAGCACGGTTTCCGGCTGTGGTTCCAGAGCGCGGATGTTGCGCCGCCGCACCGCCGTCACCTGCACCAGCAGGCTGTCCAGGTCCAGGTCGGCGAGTGTTTTGCCCACCGCCGCGCACCCTTCGTTCAAGGCAACCGTGTGCAAGCGCGGCTGCACTTTTTCGCTCGACTCATCATCCTGGTCGGTGGCGCCATGGAAGAAGCCGCGCAGCAGGCTGTAGCGTGCTTCCCGAATCTGGCGCACGCGCCTGACTACGCGCGACAGCGGCACGCCAAGCAGCATCAGGGTGTGGGAAGCCAGCATCAGGCTGCCTTCCAGCACTTCCGGCACGACTTCCGTGGCGCCGGCATCCCGCAGTTTTTCCAGGTCGGTATCATCCAGGGTACGCACGATCACCGGCAGGTCGGGGCGCATCTCATGGGCATGTTGCAGCACCCGCAGCGATGATTTCACGTCGGCGTAGGTCAC
>JAUYSN010000302.1 GCA_030696235.1 Sulfuricella sp.
GTTGCTTTGAAAAAGAGCAAATATGTCCTAATATGGGGAACGCGTAAAGAGCGCATTTGCCAACGGGTGCGATTAAAAGTGGCATCTACGTTTTTTGCGATACCCAGTGAGATATGTAGGTCGGAAAAGCGTAGCGCCTTCCGACGTTTGGTAATTCTTGCGGTGGATAACGCTGCGCTCATCCACCCTACATTAGCTACGCTGGCTCGATCACGGCAAGCTTTGTACCCAGATGCCACTTTTAATCACACCCTTTGCCAACTGCATTATTATATCCCTGCGATGAAATTTAAATATCTCTTGCTGGCCCCCGTCGCGCTGGTTGCTGCCGGGTGCGCCCAACTGTTGCCGAAAGAAGCCGTTCAGCCCGCCGCTGTGCCGGAGCGCGCAGAGCGAAGCCCGGAGCTGCCCAAGGTCGACTTGACCGGGGCTCTCCTGTTTCAGTATCTGGTTTCGGAGGTCGCCGGGCAACGTGGCGATACGGCGCTGGCCACCGAGGGTATGCTGGATCTGGCCAAAAAAACTCGCGATCCGCGCTTGGCAAAGCGGGCCGCCGAGATGGCCCTGCAGTCGCAGCGCGAAGCCCAGGCACTGGAGGCGGCAACGCTGTGGCAACAGACCGACCCGGACGAAGCCCAGGCGCGGCAGGCCGTGGCCGCGATTTTGCTGAACAGCGGCCGCCTGCAGGAAGCCAAGCCCCATCTGGAGAAATTGCTGGCAGGAGAAGGCGACAACGTTGGCGCAGCGTTGCTGCATTTGAATCAGATGCTGTCGCGGCAGCAGGATAAGCCGGCCACCCTGGCTCTGGTGCAGGAGTTGGCCGCGCCCTACCTGAATCGCGCCGAAGCGCATTTTGCTATTGCCTATGCGGCATGGAGTGCGGGCAAAGATGAACTGGCGCTGCGTGAAATTCGCGAGGCAAGGCGGCTCCGTTCCGAATGGGAAGCGGCGGCGCTGTTCCAGGGTCAGCTGCTGCAGCGTACCTCCATCCCCGAGGCGCTGGGGTTCTACCGGAGCCTGCTCGGCGATTATCCCAAAATGCAGGATGTGCGCCTGGCTTATGCCCGTTTGCTGGTGAGCGACCGCCAATACGTCGAGGCGCGCGCCCAGTTCGAAAAACTGCTCGGCGATCTGCCCGGAAATCCCGAGGTAAGCGTGGCGGTCGGATTGCTGTCGATGCAGCTCAAGGATTACGATGCTGCGGAGAAATACCTGAAACAGGCGCTGGCCGGCCAATACCGCGATGAAGCCACGGTGCGCATGTATCTCGGCCAGTTGTTCGATGAGCGTGGGCGTTACGAGGAAGCGGCAAACTGGTATGGTTCGGTCGGCCGGGGCGATCAGTATGTTCCCGCGCAAATCCGTCATGCGGCCATGCTGGCCAAACAGGGCAAGCTTTCAGAGGCACGTCAGCACCTCAGGCAGGTCCCGGTGCAGAACAACCAGCAACGGGTTCAGGTGGTCGTGGCGGAGGCGCAGTTGCTGCGGGATGCCAAGGCTTACGGCGAGGCGTTTGAGTTGTTGGGCAAGGCGCTGGAGAAGCTGCCGAATTATCCTGATCTGCTCTACGACCATGCGATGGCGGCGGAAAAGTTGGGCAAGGTCGATATTCTCGAGCAGGATCTGCGCAAGCTGATCCAGATCAAGCCCGATTACGCCCACGCCTACAATGCGCTGGGTTATACCCTGGCGGATCGCTCCGAGCGTCTGGATGAGGCGCGGCAGCTGATCGAAAAGGCGCTTGAACTGGCACCGGGCGACTTTTTTGTCATGGACAGTCTGGGCTGGGTGCATTACCGCATGGGGCAACTCGAAAAGGCGGAAGACACCCTGAGGCGCGCCTATCTCGGTCAGCGCGATGCGGAAATCGCGGCGCACCTTGGCGAAGTTCTGTGGGCCCGGGGCAAGCGCGAAGAGGCAGAAAAAATCTGGCGCGCCGCTCTGAAGGAAAATCCCGGGCACGAAGTGTTGTTGAATGTCA
Organism: Sulfuricella sp.; assembly: GCA_030696235.1. Taxonomy (GTDB): domain Bacteria; phylum Pseudomonadota; class Gammaproteobacteria; order Burkholderiales; family Sulfuricellaceae; genus Sulfuricella. The sequence continues at coordinate 1,982 of JAUYSN010000302.1, forward strand.
TCAAGAAATTTATTCCTGCAAAGTAGGCGGTGATGAGTAATGGGTGATGGGTGATGGGAAAAGTCAAAAACGGTGCGGTGGGGGGGTGACTTTTCCCATCACCCATCGCTCATCACCCATTACGGGTTTGTTCGTCGCCTGTTGTTTCCCCTTGTTGCTATGGGGCTGCGCCGAACTGCCGGTGCCGCCGCCGGAGCTTGAATCAGCTGCCCGCCCGCAGGCCGATATCGGCGCTGATGGCTTGTTCCGGCTGGCAGGCCGGATCGGTGTGTCGCACGACGGGGAGAGTTTTTCAGGTTCGCTGCGGTGGAGTCACGGAACCGGGGAGGACGAGATTTTCATCCTTTCCCCGCTGGGGCAGGGTGTCGCCCGTATTCTGAGCAATTCTGCCGGCGCCTCGCTGGAAACCGCGGAGGGTCGGAGTTACCGTGCCTCGGACGTGGAAAGCCTGACCGAGGAAGTGCTGGGCTGGCGCCTGCCGGCGCGCGGCCTGCAATACTGGGTGATGGGCCGCCCCGCACCGGAAGGTGCGGCGGAGGGCGAGATGGACGAGAACATGCAGCTTCGCACCCTGCGTCAGGATGGCTGGCGCGTCGATTATCTCGGTTACCGGATGGTGCAGGGAACCTTGCTGCCGGCCAAGCTGGAAGTAACGCTGAACGAGCGCCTGCGGGTCCGGCTGGTGATCGATGACTGGGTGTTGCCATGATGACCACCTTCCCCGCCCCGGCCAAGCTGAACCTGTTTCTGCATGTGGTGGGCCGGCGGCCGGACGGCTACCATTTATTGCAAACGGTGTTTCGTTTCGTCGATTACGGCGACAGCCTTTCTTTTACTATCCGTGATGATGGCGTGATCCGGCGGGTGAATCCGCTGCCCGGCCTGGACCCGGAACAGGATCTCACCGTGCGCGCTGCGCGTTTGCTGCAGCAGGAAACCGGATGCCGCCTGGGCGCGGATATCGTCCTGGAGAAGCGTTTGCCGATGGGCGGCGGCCTGGGTGGGGGCAGCTCCGATGCCGCTACTACGCTGCTGGCGCTGAACCGCTTGTGGAGCCTGAATCTCAGCCGCCAAATGTTGCAGGAGCTGGGTTTGCGCCTCGGCGCCGACGTGCCGGTGTTCGTGTTCGGCGAGAGCGCCTTTGCCGAGGGAGTGGGCGAAAAGCTCCGGCCGGTGGCGCTTCCGCCTGCCTGGTATGTGGTGCTGGTGCCGCCGGTGGCAGTTTCCACGGTAGAGATTTTTACCAGCAGGGAATTGACACGCGATACGAAACCTATCAAAATGTCGGACTTTTCAACGGGCTGCGGAAGAAACGATCTGGAGCCTGTGGTGTGCCGGAAGTACCCGCAGGTTGCCGAGTGCCTGGATTGGCTCAAGGCCTTCGGCGATGCCAGGATGACCGGATCGGGAGCGTGTGTTTTTGCCGCGTTTTCGAGTCAGGAAGAGGCGAATAGAGTGTTTTCCAAGAAGCCGGCGCAGATGGCCGGTTTTGTAGCAAAGGGCATGGACAGACATCCTTTGTACGATTTTGTAAGTTAGTGGGGAGTCGCCAAGTGGTAAGGCACCGGATTTTGATTCCGGCATTCGTAGGTTCGATCCCTACCTCCCCAGCCAGTTGTAATCCAAACCGGTAGGGACGTCGCATGCGCCGTCCCTACGTTTGTTTTTAAGGGCGCATCATGGCATACGGCAGCATGATGGTTTTCACCGGCAACGCAAATCCCCGGCTTGCCGAGGAGGTGGTGAAACATCTCAATCTTCGCCTCGGGCGAGCGACGGTCGGTCGTTTCAGCGACGGCGAGGTGATGATCGAGATCCTCGAAAACGTGCGCGGCAAGGATGTATTCGTGCTGCAGTCGACCTGCACCCCGACCAATGACACCCTGATGGAAGTCCTGGTGATGGTGGACGCGCTCAAGCGCTCCTCGGCCGGACGCATCACCGCGGCCATTCCCTACCTGGGCTATGCGCGCCAGGACCGCAGGCCGCGCTCGGCGCGCGTGGCGATCACCGCCAAGGTGGTGGCGAACATGCTCACCAGCGCCGGCGTGGACCGCCTGCTGACCATGGACCTGCATGCCGACCAGATCCAGGGCTTTTTCGACATTCCGGTGGACAACGTCTACGCCGCACCGATACTGCTCGGCGATGTGTGGAAGCAGCATTACGAGAACCTGATCGTGGTGTCGCCCGACGTCGGCGGTGTGGTGCGTGCCCGTGCACTGGCCAAACGCCTCGACGTGGATCTGGCGATCATCGACAAACGCCGTCCCAAGCCCAACGTCGCCAAGGTGATGCACATCATCGGCGACGTCCGGGGCCGTACCTGCGTGCTGATGGACGATCTGGTCGATACCGCCAACACCCTGTGCGAGGCCGCTTCGGCCTTGAAAGAGCACGGCGCGGAGAAGGTGGTGGCGTACTGTACCCACCCGGTGCTGTCCGGCCCGGCGGTGGAGCGCATCATGGGTTCGCATCTGGACGAGCTGGTGGTGACCGACACCATCCCCTTGCGCGAAGAAGCCAAAAATTGCAGCCGCATCCGTCAGCTTTCCGTGGCGGAACTGATGGCCGAAACGATGCGCCGGATCAGCAACGAGGATTCGGTCAGCTCGCTGTTCATGGAATAATTTTTTGCGGAGCCGGTTTTATACCGGTTCTGCGCAAACCGAATGCTGCCTGGTCGCGGGCGGCATTTTACCTTTAGGAGCATCAACATGAAAATCGAAATCAGCGCAACCGCGCGCACGCTACAGGGAACGGGTGCGAGCCGCCGCCTGCGTCGCACGGGCCGCATCCCGGCAGTGGTTTATGGCGCAGGCAAGGATGCCGCAGCCATCGAACTGGATCACAAGGAAGTGTTCTACAAACTGAAGAACGAGTCCTTTCACGCCACCATCCTGACGTTGAACCTCGACGGCAAGAGCGAGCAGGTGCTGCTGCGTGACTACCAGATGCACCCGTTCCGCCCGGTGGTGATGCACGTGGACTTCCAGCGCGTCAACCCGAAAGAGAAGATCCACATGAAGGTGCCGCTGCATTTCGCCAATGCCGAAATCGCTCCCGGCGTGAAGCTCTCTGCCGGTATCGTCAGCCACATTATCACCGAAGTGGACGTGGCCTGCCTGCCGCAGGACCTGCCCGAGTTCATCGAGGTGGATCTGGCCGACCTGGCTGCCGGTCACTCGATTCACCTGTCCGAGCTGAAACTGGGCAAGGGCATCGAACTGATCCCGCTGACCAAAGGCGAAGATCTGGCTGTGGCGACGATCACTATTCCGCGCGGTGCTGTGGAAGCAGCAGCAGCGGCAGAGGCCGAAGCCAAGGCATAAGCGAACTTCGCAGCTGCTTGGCTGCTTGTAAGGAGCCCGTCGAGCATACGACCTTTATGGGGTGCGCTCGGCGGGTTTTTTCATTGGTGGACGGGAAATGACGACAGGAATCCGCCTGATTGTGGGCTTGGGAAATCCGGGACGGGAGTACGAGGCCACCCGGCACAATGCCGGCTACTGGTGGGTGGATGCCGTGGTGGCGGGAAAATCCGTCGGCTTCAAGCCTGAAAAAAAGTTTCATGGCCTGGCCGCCCGGCTCGCCGTCAATAACCGCGAGGTCTGGCTGCTGAAGCCGGAAACCTTCATGAACCTCAGCGGCCGGGCCGTCTGCGCACTGGCCGGTTTTTACAAGATCGCGCCGGACGAGATACTGGTGGTGCACGACGAGCTCGATTTGCCTCCAGGTACGGTGCGGCTGAAAAAAGGCGGTGGTCACGGCGGCCATAACGGCCTGAAGGACATCATCGCCCAACTCGGCACGCCGGATTTCTGGCGCTTGCGCTTGGGTATCGGCCATCCCGGCGACCGCAACGCGGTGGTGAATTTCGTGCTCAATGCGCCGCAGCGCGCAGAGCAGGAACTGATCGAGGCCGCCGTCGATGCCAGCCTCGCCGCTCTGCCGCAACTGCTGTCGGGGGATTTCCCCGCCGCGATGATCAAGCTGCACACCAAACCGAAATCGGAAGCGCCTTGAGCAAGCTGAGCCTGGACCTGATCCTCAAATCGCAGGGCTTCGGCACCCGCAAGTGGTGTCGTCAGCTGGTCAGCGAGGGTGAGGTATCCATCGCCGGCGAAACGGTGACCGACCCTCGCGCCACCTTCGAAACAGCCGGCCTCGAGTTCACGCTTTTCGACGAGGTGTGGGTTTATCGCGAGCATGTCTATATCGCGCTGAACAAGCCCGCCAATTTTGAATGTTCCAGGAAGCCCAGCCACCACCCCGGCGTGCTGACCCTGTTGCCGGAACAGTTCACCTGGCGCGACGTGCAACCGGTGGGCCGCCTCGATCACGACACCACCGGGATATTGCTGATGTCGGATGACGGCGCTTTTATTCACGCCCAGTCATCGCCCAAACGGCACGTCCCCAAGGTTTATGCGGCCACCACGCACGACCCGGTGACGCCCGAGCTGGTCGAACAACTGCTGGCCGGCGTAAAGCTGCACGATGAGCCCGCACCGCTGGCAGCGGTGACCTGCCGCAAGCTGGCCGAGCACCAGATGGAGATCGTGCTCGAGCAGGGCAAGTACCATCAGGTCAAGCGCATGCTGGCCGCCGCCGGCAATCATTGCACTGCCTTGAGCCGCACGGCGATCGGCAAATTGACGCTGGAAGCGCTGGGGCTGAAAGAGGGCGAATGGTGTTACCTGGACGAAGCGCAGCGGGCATTGCTGGCGCCGGGCGTGTGAGGGTTATAATGGCTGTTTGGTTTGCCTGGAAGTGAATTGATAATTAAAGGATTTTCATGAGTTTGAAATGCGGAATCGTCGGACTGCCCAACGTGGGCAAGTCCACCCTGTTCAACGCCATCACCAGCGCCGGAATTGCAGCGGAAAACTATCCCTTCTGCACCATCGAGCCCAACGTCGGCATCGTCGAAGTGCCCGACCCGCGCATCGATGCGCTGTCGGCAATCGTCAAGCCGCAGAAGGTGCAACATGCCGTGGTCGAGTTCGTCGACATCGCCGGCCTGGTGGCGGGCGCGTCCAAGGGCGAGGGCCTGGGCAACAAGTTCCTCGCCAATATCCGCGAGACCGACGCGATTGCCCACGTGGTGCGCTGCTTCGTCAACGAAAACGTGGTGCACGTGGCGGGCAAGGTGGACCCGATTTCCGACATCGAAGTGATCAACACCGAGCTGGCGCTGGCCGACCTGGAAACCGTCGAGAAGGCGTTCATGCGCTATAACAAGGCGGCCAAGACCGGCGACAAGGAAGCGATCCAGGTACTGGCCCTGCTGGAAAGAGTGCGGGCGCACCTGGATCAGGGCCAGCCGGTGCGCGCGCTGGCGCAGTCCGAAGAGGAGCGGGAGCTGCTCAAGCCGCTGTGCCTGATGACCGCCAAGCCCACCATGTACATTGCCAACGTGGACGAGAACGGGTTCGACAACAACCCGATGCTGGCCAAGGTGGAAGAATTCGCCAAGCGCGAGAATGCGCCGGTGGTGGCGATCTGCGCCGCAATGGAAGGCGAGATCTCCGACCTGGAAGAAGAGGACAAAAAAGCTTTCCTGGCCGACATGGGGCTGGATGAGCCGGGCCTGAACCGCGTCATCCGCGCCACCTACAAGCTGCTGGGCCTGGAGACCTATTTCACCGCCGGGGTCAAAGAGGTGAGGGCCTGGACCATCCACGCCGGTGACACCGCGCCGCAGGCCGCAGGCGTGATTCATACCGACTTCGAGCATGGTTTTATCCGCGCCGAAGTGATCGGTTTCGACGATTTTCTAGCCTGCAAGGGTGAGCAGGGCGCGAAAGAAGCCGGCAAAATGCGCCTTGAAGGCAAGGAATACGTGGTACACGATGGCGACGTAATGCACTTCAGGTTTAATGTTTGAAGCTCTGAACAGGCCATCTCCGCGAAGTGGGAATCCGGCCATTTACTGAAAAAGACTGGACTCCCTCTTTCGCGGGAGCGCCGGGCGGACTTGTTCAGAGATGCCTTGGTAACTCACGCCATTTTTGACTAAACTCAAAGCCATATGGCAAACAAAGAAGTGTAGTCATGAGCGCTGCTGCGGCGCAGGCTTACCAGCCTTCCCTCTCTGTTGAAGACCTGTTGGGTGGCCTTGCCTGTCGTTATCATTATTAAAGATGTGCCACAAGCGGGCCGATTGCCCTGTCTATGAGTGTTCCCATTCCGCCCCCTCAAAGAAAAACTCCTGTCCCGCTAGCCGATGAGGCTGCTCGCTGCGTTTCCTGCGGTCTGTGCCTGCCGCATTGCCCCACTTATCGCAAGACGCTGAGCGAGGCGGATTCGCCGCGCGGGCGCATTGCGCTGATGCAGGGCGTCCTGGAGCGGCGTATTCCGGCGAATGAGCGGTTTCAGGCGCATATCGATTTATGCCTTGCCTGTCGGGCCTGCGAGAACGTCTGTCCGAATAATGTAGAATATGGGCGTTTGATCAACGGAGTGCGGGGCATCTTGGAGAAGTCTCGCCGGCGCAGCGTGTTGCAGCGTCTGGTGCGGCTCGTGTTAATGGACGGCGTGGCGACCAGGCCGTCCATGTTGCGTCTGGTGGGTGGTGTGTTGCGCACTTGGCAGGCTATGGCAGGCAAGGCTGGCTGGTTGATGCGGTTTGGTCTGGTGCGGATCGCGACACGGCTGCCGTCGCTGAGGCCACAGCCAGTCTGGAAGGCGGTTTATCCGGCCGTAGGCAAGGTGCGTGGCGAGGTGGGGCTGTTTCTCGGCTGTGTGGCTAGAGTTGCGGACGTCGAAACTCTCTCGGCTTCGATTTTTGTCCTTAACCGGTTAGGCTATACAGTGCATGTGCCGCCCCGGCAGGGCTGTTGCGGTGCCATGCATGCGAGTCTGGGTGAACCGGAGAAGGTGCGTGCATTCGAGGAGCAGAATCTCCGGGCATACACTGGGGTGAATGTGGAGGCCGTGATCTCGACCGCCACCGGTTGCGGCACGGCGTTGAAAAACTATCCGCAGGATTTCGCGGGCAGGGTGAGGGACATCAGCGAATTCCTGGGCGAGGCTGGGGGCTGGGAAGAGGCCGGAATTGCGCCGCTGGCAGAAAAAGTGGCGGTGCACGAGCACTGTTTGATGCGAAATGTACTGCATTGCCAGGGCAAGCCCTATGACCTGCTGCGCCGCATTCCCGGCGCAAGCGTAGCGCCCTTGGCGGGGAACGACCAGTGCTGCGGTGCGGCAGGGACTTATTTCCTGACTCAGCCGGATATGGCGGCAAGCTTGCTTGCTGATAAAATAGAGGCAGTAAAGGCCAGTGGTGCGCGGATTTTGGCGACTTCCAACATCGGTTGCGCCATGCATCTGGCTGTTGGCCTGAAGGCGGCAGGAATCGAAATCGAAGTGGTTCATCCAATAATTTTGCTGGCCCGACAAATGGGGTTTGATAATGATAAAAATCGATGACTTGATCGTGGAATTCGACAAAGGCTTGCGCACCTTGTTTGCCCCGGCGCGAACCACACGCCCGTTGCCGGGAAAGAGCCTGGCCGAAGCTGAAATGGGCGAGGAAGAGAAACGCCTGGCGGCGGCGCTGATGCGCGTGAACCACAGCGGCGAGATCTGCGCGCAGGCGCTTTACCAGGGGCAGGCGCTGACGGCGCGCAAGCCCGAAATTCAGCAAGCGCTGAAAGAGGCTGCCAGCGAGGAAACCGAGCACCTGAACTGGTGCGAAAGCCGCATCAATGATCTGGGCGGACGCAAAAGCCTGCTTAACCCCGCCTGGTATGCCGGTTCGCTGGCGATCGGCGCGCTGGCCGGTGCGTTGGGCGACAAATGGAACCTGGGCTTTCTGGCCGAAACGGAGCGGCAGGTGGTTCGCCATCTGGAGGGCCACTTGCAGCGCCTGCCGGCTAGTGATGAAAAAAGTCGTGCGGTTGTCGAGCAGATGAAAGAGGATGAGGCCAGGCACGCCACTACGGCCCTGGAGCATGGCGGAGCGGAGTTGCCCGCGCCGGTGAAGCTGGCGATGAAGCTTTCCGCCAAGGTGATGACGCAGACGGCATACTGGGTTTAAAAGATTTACCGCAAAGGACGCAAAGGAGCGCAAGGTAAATCAACTACTGGATTCAGCGAGTCAATCCGAAGAATTGAATTCCTTTGCGAAACCTTGCGTTCTTAGCGGTGAAAGCTTTTCAGTCCTCCACGATCTCGAAATCGTGCGTCATCTCGGCGGTTTTCCCGAGCATAATCGACGCCGAGCAGTATTTCTCCGCCGACAGCTTGATAGCCTTTTCCACCTGTTCCGGTTTGACACCCTTGCCGCGCACCGTGAAATGGAAATGCATCCTGGTGAAGACCTTGGGTTCCTTGTCGGCGCGCTCGGCCTGGATAGAAACTTCGCAACCGCTGACGGCTTGGCGGCTCTTTTTCAGAATCGCCACGACGTCGAAAGCGGTGCAACCGCCGGCGCCGAGCAGCAGCATTTCCATCGGACGCGGCCCGAGGTTGCGTCCGCCGGCGTCGGGTGGGCCGTCCATAAGAACGGCGTGGTTGCTGTCGGTAATGCCGAGAAAGCTGGCGTCTTCCACCCATTTGACCCTTGCCTGCATGAGATTTCCTTTTTTGTCAGTTATTCAGCCGCGAAATTATAGCACTGGGATAGCGACAAACGTTTGACAGCCACTGCGGTCTTGACATAAAATGCGCGTCTTTCTCTGATACAGCAACCGGAATTTCTGCATGAAAACCTTTTCTGCAAAAGATCACGAAGTAAAACGTGATT
>JAUYSN010000317.1 GCA_030696235.1 Sulfuricella sp.
ATGGTTCTCGTCACGGGAACCGGCGCACTGGATGAAGGCGATGTTCTTCGCTTCCTTGCCGTCGGAAGGACGCAGGATCTTGCCCTTGGTCGGGCCGTGGATGTCGGCCAGGCGCTCGAACTCGACGCTGGTGATGACATTCGAGTAACGACCATAGCCATAGGGCTGAATTTTCGCCGCGTCGTAAGGCTTCCAGCCGGTCGCCCAGATCACCGCGCCGGCTTTGAACTGGACCGTCTCTTCTTTCATGTCGAGATCGATCGCGCCGTACTTGCAGGCCGCCTTGGCCTTGTCGGCATCGGCAGTGCCGATAATCGACGGGTCGAGCACGTAGCGCTGCGGATAGGCCATCTTATTAGGCAGATAAGCCGCCTTGGTCTTGCCGAGGTTGTAATTGAAGGCGTCGGGTACTTCAGCGTCCACCGCCTTGGCGCACTCGCCGCAAGCGGTACAGCTTTCGTTGACATAGCGCGGAGCCAGCTTGACGGTGGCGCTGTAGTCGCCTTCGCCGCCGGTGATTGCCGTTACTTCGGCCATGGTCAGCACACGGATGCGCGGATTTTGCTTGAGACGGCGCAGATTGATTTCCAGACCGCAGATCGGGTGGCACAGCTTGGGGAAATAGCGATAAAGCTGGGAAACGCGACCGCCAAGGGCGGGGTTCTTTTCCACCAGCACTACATTCTTGCCGCATTCGGCCGCCTCCAGGGCTGCCGTCATGCCGCTGATGCCGCCACCGACGACCAGAATGGTCTGATTGGTTGCAATTACGTCCGTCATCAGGTTACCTCCATCACGGATACTAGGGCTTCGGCGTTGATTTGCGCCTAGACCGGTTTAAGCACTAATTTTGAATTTTTCGACCGGTGCAATGTTACTCCCAATTGGAGACCCAATCCACAGCACCGTTCACAAATATATAATTGAATTTTCTTATGTTTGAATAGATTAAATCAATATCAGGCAGGAACGGGAAGAACCTCGAAAGTCATCGATTCCAGGTCGCCCAGAACATAGGTAGGCGGCTTGCCCACCCCGCCGACCGTACCCGGATTCACCATCCAGGTTTTTCCGCCGCGGATGTTGTTCACCTGCTCAACCAAGTAGCGATGATCGTGACCGCAGCAGACCATGTCCCACTCGCCGGTACA
>JAUYSN010000335.1 GCA_030696235.1 Sulfuricella sp.
ATACCAATTCCTATGCCCTGGTTGAAGAAGCGCACTGCCTGGGGCATAAGGAAAACCGCTCCCTGACCATCGACGAATACCGCCACGAACAAGGTCTGGAAGACTATGACGAACTGGGCCGCGGCTGGCGTCAACTGATCCTGAAGAAGAAATCTTCCGGCCCGACTGTTGGAACGCCCTCCAAGCGCAGCCTGCAACTATTCTTCATGGCCTGCTACGATCTCGATCGTTTCCGTGATTTCGTCTTCAGCGATTCGTTCAACGAGGTGTACGATCTGCCCGACGATCTCAAGAAAACGCTTGCCGAGGATGAAATCGAACTCATGCAGTTCGGCTTCCGTTTCCTCAGGCAGGTCATGTTCAGTGAAGAAAGCATCGCCGTTAAAGCCGACGCCTTTGACAAACGCCTGGCGAAAAAACAGGAACGTGATGCAGCGGGCCTGACATCCAGCGAACCGGCGCAGGTACAGGCTCCCGATTCACCCTACGACCACCCTGAGTGCGGTTGCGACTGAGGCTATCCGGTGCAAGCTCGCGCCCTGACTTCTGAGGAATATTTCGTCGAATCGGAACCTTATTACGAGGCCACCGGAGACGAAATAGCCATTTTTGAGGCGGCCTATCAAAACAAGCTGCCCGTATTACTCAAGGGACCGACCGGTTGCGGCAAGACCCGTTTCATGGAATACATGGCATGGCGGCTGAAACGCCCCCTGATCACGGTTTCCTGCCATGATGACCTGACCGCCTCCGACCTGGTCGGACGCTTTCTGATCAAGGGTGGAGAGACCGTATGGGTGGACGGTCCGCTCGCCCGCGCCGTGCGTGCTGGGGCTATCTGCTATCTGGATGAAATCGTGGAAGCGCGGAAGGATGCCATCGTGGTGATCCACCCCCTCGCCGATGACCGTCGCGTACTGCCGATGGAAAAACTGGGCACTCTGCTGCAGGCCAACGACGACTTCTGCCTGGCGATTTCATACAACCCCGGCTACCAGAGCGTCCTCAAGGATCTCAAGCAAAGCACCCGACAACGTTTTGTCGCCCTGGAATTCGATTACCCCAGTGTAGACCTGGAGCGCAAGATTGTTGCCAGGGAATCTGGCGTGGATACCGCACTGGCTGAAAAACTGGTCAAATTCGCTCACATGACCCGTAATCTCAAAGGCAGCGGCCTGGATGAAGGCGCCAGTACCCGCTTGCTGGTGCATGCAGGCAAGCTCATCGCTTCCGGCGTGGAACCGGTTGCCGCCTGCCGCAGCGCCATTGCCCAGGCGATTACCGACGATGCTGAAATGCTGGCGGCAGTTCGAGAACTTTCTTCTTCGCTTTTCTAGCACATGGCGGATAACCACCCGTTATCAGCCGAACAGATCAGACAGACTCTGGAACAGTGGCTGGAGGTG
>JAUYSN010000345.1 GCA_030696235.1 Sulfuricella sp.
ACCGCATCGTCGACAAGCGGCGGCAGATTCCGGTGCAGGCGGCATAACCGGTGCCGGGCTGAAATACGAAAGGGCAGCCGAGGCTGCCCTTTGTTTGTGTGGTGCCGGGAGCCGGAATCGAACCGGCAGGCTGCTAGCATCACCGGCCACAAGACTTTGCAGATGCTCAAGCGGTACACGCATTTGAGGGCTGAGGATTTGGCGAAGAAGTTGGGTGAAAAATACTTGTCACGTGTAAGCAGACAGATTACAATAAACCATGATCAAAAGCTTCCGTCATGCCGGACTTCAAGCTTTCTATGAAACAGGCTCCAAGGCGGGTATCCGTCCAGACCATGCGCCTCGATTAAAACGCATTCTTGGCGTCTTGGATGCGGCAATGGTCATTGGGCAAGTCGATGTGCCGGGCTTTAAGCTACACAAGCTCAGCGGAGTTCTAAGCGGCTTCTGGGCCGTGACGGTAAGCGGGAATTGGCGAGTCATTTTCTGTTTCGAAAACGGAGAAGCTGAACTCGTGGATTATCTGGACTACCACTAGGAGAGAATCATGCGGATGCATAACCCGCCCCATCCAGGCGAAATTCTGAAGGAAGACGTGTTGCCGGAACTCGGTCTCACGGTGGGAGAGTTCGCCGCTCATCTGGGAGTGTCTCGCCCTCACCTCTCCAAGCTGCTGAACCAACACGCCGGCATTACGGCTGAAATGGACCTCAAAATTTCCGAGGCGCTTGGCCAGCCTCCTGGTTTGTGGATTCGGATGCAGGTAGCCTACGATCTTTGGCAGGCAGAACAACAACCCCGCCAGCATGTGGCGCCGTTGCGTGTGGCAGCCTGACCACTGGCAGTGGAAAACTAGCCGCCCTGAGCGGCTCACGGTTTTATCGATGCCTTTGAGGCGCTCACCCATTAAACCCATGGCTTTGCCGGGGGGCATTTAATTGTTAGTGTGATGGCTGCGCAAATTTGCGCAAAAACGCGCAAAATTTCCGCCAAAAATTGGGTATTGCGAGTTATGAGGAAGTGTACAGAAGTAGAGGTAACAGCTTGAATTGTTTGGTGCCGGGAGCCGGAATCGAACCGGCACGCTATTGCTAGCGCGGGATTTTGAGTCCCGTGCGTCTACCAGTTCCGCCATCCCGGCTAGAAGTCCGGATGAAACATCCGGACTGTCTGGAAGTCGCGAATTATCAACCAAAAACATTTTCCCGGCAAGTTTCTTCGTATGAAAACCAGTGATTTCGATTTCGACCTGCCCCCCGAGCTGATCGCCCAGTTTCCCACTCAGGTGCGCAGCCAGAGCCGTTTGCTCCATCTCGACGGCGCGAGCGGCGCGCTGGCGGACGGCCAGTTCGGCGACTTGCCGCAATTTCTCAAGCCCGGCGACTTGCTGGTGTTCAACGACACGCGCGTGATCAAGGCACGGCTGTTCGGGGTGAAGGACAGCGGCGGCAAACTGGAGGTGCTGATCGAGCGGGTGCTGGACGAGCATCACGCGCTCGCCCACATCCGCGCCAGCCATGCCCCCAAGCCCGGTTCGGGCCTGCTGCTGGCGGGCAAGATCGCGGCGACGGTGGAGGAGCGGCAGGGCGAGCTCTACCGTCTGCGCTTTGCGGGGGAGACGCCGTTGCTGGAACTGCTGGAACAGTACGGCAGCCTGCCGCTGCCGCCTTACATCACCCATGCCCCGGAAGCGCTGGACGAAGCCCGTTATCAGACCGTTTATGCACGGGAACTTGGTGCCGTGGCCGCGCCCACGGCGGGGCTGCACTTCGATCCGGCGATGTTGGCGACGCTGGAAAAAATGGGGGTTAAAACTGCCTACGTCACGCTCCACGTCGGCGCGGGGACTTTTCAGCCGGTGCGCGTGGAGGAAATCGCCGAGCACCACATGCACAGCGAGTGGTACACCGTACCGCAGCGGACCGTGGATCTGATCCGGCTGGCCAAGGCGGAAGGAGGGCGTGTCATGGCCGTGGGTACCACATCGCTGCGGGCGCTGGAGTCTGCGGCGGCAGGCGGCGAGCTGGAAGCGGGTTTTGGCGAAACCAATATCTTCATTTTCCCCGGCTATCGTTTCAAGGTTGTGGAGAGGCTGCTGACCAATTTTCACCTGCCCAAATCAACCCTGCTGATGCTGGTGTCGGCCTTCGGCGGCATGGAAAACATCCGCCGCGCCTATCGCCACGCGGTAGAAAATCGCTACCGCTTTTTCAGTTACGGCGATGCAATGCTCATAGAAAGGCAGCAATGAAATTTGATCTTCTCGCCGGCGACGGCCCCGCCCGCCGCGGTACCCTGACTCTGGCCCATGGCGTCGTCGAGACGCCGGCTT
>JAUYSN010000346.1 GCA_030696235.1 Sulfuricella sp.
GCCGCATCGGCGGCAGGAAGGTTGGGAATGGCCGCCAGCATGGCGAGGGCGGCGATGAGTGTGGTCAGCGCTTTTTTCATGACGTGCTCCTTGTACGATAGCCCTGACCGGATCAATCCGTTGGCTGGTCGTTACTTTATAGATCGAATTTGGGAAGTAAATTCAGGAGAAGCGCGCGTGAGGGGGTCGCTGAGGTTGTTCTGGAAAGAACAGAGGGAAGTGTGTGTCAAAAGCGAATTTGAAAGAGAAGCTGGCGTTGTCGCTCAGGCCGGAGGGCGTGGGCAGCAGAGCGGGCGCGCCGCCCAGGTGGCAATAGCCGCAATTGTCGCACTGCATTTGGGGTGTGGCAGAGGGGGTGTCCTGATCATGGCTGCAATCATGGCCAACATGATGGTCTTGCATCCCGGCCTGTATTGCTGGCGGCGGGGTGTGGTCGTGACGGCAGAACGACATCCCGGCCGCGGCGAACCCCTGCAGCGGAAGCCACAGCAGCAGAAAGCCGAGGATGAAATTGCGTAGGCAGTGCCTCATGATTTTTTTGGGTATTGATTTTCTTGTGCGTTTGCATTTGGAGCATAAAGCAAAAGAGGCCATTACCGCAATATAAGTTTCCGAACGCAGGGTTTATGACAATTACATGCAGGTGGTGGCGTGCTAGAATCGGCCAGGCTTTCATGGAGTCCGTTAAGTGCTTGGGAAATATCTGAAATTCATCAGGGGCGGCAAATCAGGCAGTTTCCTTGGACGTGCGAGGAGGCGATCATCGAGTATGCCGCCGCTTGCGGGCTGGATGCCAATGAGGTCAATACCGCCCAGGTCAAGGCGCTGGTTTGGGCCGAATAAATCGACCTTTAGCTTCTGAACCGCCAAGTCCGCTGCGGACTTGCTATAATTGCCCCTCTTCCCCAAGTTAGAGAACTCGTATGAACTTGCATGAATATCAGGCTAAACAGGTCTTGCGTGAATACGGCATTGCCACGCCGCGTGGTGTCGCGATCGAGGGCGCATCCCAGGCTGAAGGAGCTATTGCCGAACTGGGTGGCGACGCCTGGGTGGTGAAGGCGCAGATCCACGCCGGCGGGCGCGGCAAGGCCGGCGGGGTGAAGCTGGTGAAGTCGCGCGAGGCGCTGCTGGAAGTGGTCAATGCGCTGCTGGGCAAGCAACTGGTGACCTACCAGAATGCACCCGACGGGCAGATGGTGTCGCGCCTGCTGATCGAGGAAACGCTGCCGATCGCACGCGAGCTTTACCTCAGCCTGACGGTGGATCGCGAATCCGAGCGTATCGTGCTGGTGGCGTCGAGTGCAGGAGGAATGGAAATCGAGGAAGTCGCCCACGCCTCGCCAGAAAAAATCCTCAAGGAATTCTGCGATCCGCTGCTC
>JAUYSN010000214.1 GCA_030696235.1 Sulfuricella sp.
CATGTGAGCCTGTTGAAAAAACAAACCACGAAACTTCAGTCACGGGTTAACACTTCTAAAGTCCAGGTCGCGATGGAAGGTGGGCATATGATTGGTAGTGAATTAATAAAGTATCACGTCACGGTTGCAGCTTGGCAATGCTGCATAGCCGGCTGGCACAACGCAAGACCAGGCAACCCCAACCGCCCCCGATCCGCCCTACCTGCCGAGCAGACCGCTCTGCGCGATGCCGTCGAACATGAACTGTACCGCCAGGGCGGACAGCAGGATGCCGAAAATCCGGTTGATCACCTGCGTGCCCGTCACGCCAAGGAAGCGGTGGATCTGGCCGGCGGTCAGCATGGCAACGAAGGTGGCCAGCATGATGGCGAGGAGGGCAGCCAGGACGGCCAGCTGATGCGTGACCTGCCCCTCGGCATTCGCCATCAGCAGGATGGCCGCGCCGATGGCGCCGGGTCCGGCAATCAGCGGGGTGGCGAGCGGGAACACGGCGATGTCACGCTTGTGTTCGGCCTCCCTATCCTCCTCATCCGTCGTCGAGGTGGCGCCGGAAGTGCGCGCAAACACCATATCGATGCTGATCAACAGCAGCAATACCCCGCCCGCCGTCCTCAGCGCCGCCAGAGAAATACCCAGGCTGGCCAGCATAAACTTGCCGAGCAGTGCAAAAACCAGCAGGATCACCGTGGCGATCACGATCCCGCGGATAGCGATGGAACGCCGCTCCGAAGGGGTGGCTGTTGCCGTCAAGGCGGCGAACATCGCTGCCACATCTATCGGAGCGACCGTTGCAAAGAAAGTTGCCAGGGCAATGCCCGCTGTCTCGTACATGTCACTCTCTTAAAGTTGAAGAATGTCTTGAAGCTTACTTTTAGATATGTATTATTGATTCATCCGATTACAATATCCGATCCACAGGGAAACCGGGAATAATTTGGGGCAGGGCTTCGGTCTCCCATGGCGGACCTGAACCGTTCGCCCCAGCCAAAACAAACGGGTATGCCTTCAAAGTCCAAATACCAGGAGCGCCTTTCCTCGGCCGGAGTGGTTTTCTGCCTGCTGCTGAGCGCTGCGGCATCCGCCTCCGAACCGCAGGCTGCCGCCCCGGAGCAGGTATTCCTGTCGGAGATGCCCCTGGTTCTGACCCCCTCACGCCTGCCCCAACCCCTGAACGAAGCGCCCGCCGCGGTGACCGTCATCGACCGTGAACTGATAAAAGCCACCGGCTACCGCGACCTCGCCCGGCTGTTGCGGCTGGTGCCCGGCATGCAGATCGGCCAGGAACGGGGCAATTCGCAATGGGTTTCCTACCACGGCATGGGCAACGATTTCCCGTCCTGGATGCAGGTGCTGGTGGACGGCCGTTCGGTTTACTCGCCCAGCAGCTTCGGCGGAGTGGACTGGGCCGGCCTGCCGGTCAGCATCGACGAAATCGAGCGCATCGAGGTCGTGCGCGGCACCCATTCGGTGGCCTACGGCGCCAATGCTTTCCTCGGCGTGATCAACATCATCACCCGCCACAGCGCCGACGCTCCCGGCATTAAAGCGGCCGCCGGTATCGGCAACGCCGGAATCCGCGACCTGAACCTGGAGCTGGGCGGCGCAGCCGAGCAGGGCAGCCTGCGCCTGAATGCCGGGGTCAGGCAGGATGACGGCTTTGTCGGACTGCACGACGGGCAGACCTTCAAAATCGCCTCCCTGCGCGCGGACCGGCGGATCAGCGACAACGACGAGCTGATGTTCCGGCTGGCCGCCAACAGCGGCACGCGCGAGCTGGGCTACCCGGATTCCATCTACGGCAACAACGCCGAGCGCAGCTCGGACAGCCTCAACGCCACCCTGCACCTGCAGTGGCGGCACACCCCCAGGCCCGACGAGGAATGGCTGCTGCACTACTACCGCAACCAGGACAAAATCACCGAGGCATGGATGGCCTCCGCCACGCTGACCGAGCCGATCACGATCACCGCCAATGTGCCCCTCGACCGCAACCGCAGCAGCGTGCGCGACAACCTGGAGCTGCAGCATCGGCAGGCGCTGACGGAGTCGCTGTGCTCGCTGTGGGGGCTGGAACTGCGCCACGACCAGATCGACGCGCCTTTCCTGTACTACGGCGCCGCGCACCAGCAATCCGACATGGCCCGCCTGTTCGGCCAGCTGGACTGGCGCTTCCGGCCGGACTGGATGCTCAATGCCAGCCTGCTGGCGGAAAAATTCAGCGGCGACAGCCCGCATTTCTCGCCGCGCCTGTTCGCCAACTGGCAGCTCGGCCCGCAGGATACGCTGCGCTTCGGCTACGCGCGCGCCTGGCGACAGCCCACCCTGTTCGAGCGCAACGGCGATGTGCGCGCCATCTACCAGGGCATCCTGCTGGTTCAGCCCTACCTGCCCAACCCGGACCTGCAGGCACCCCGCATGGACAGCCTGGAAATCGGCTACCTCGGCCGGTTCCAGCCCTGGAACACGCGGCTGGACCTGCGCCTGTTCAACGAGCGCATCGAGAATTACATCACCCGCGTCTCCCACCCCGAATATGTCGCGCCGTGGCTGGCCGGCGCGCTGCCCTCGGCGCGCTACGAGAACCTAGCCGCCCCGGTTACCCTGCGCGGGCTGGAATACCAGATCGACAGCCGCCCGGCTGCCGGCACCCGGCTGCTGTTCAACCACAGCCTGATCGGCCGCCACAGCAGCGACAGCGCCGTGACCCGGCTGACCGCCCCGTATACCGCCAGCCTGAGCTGGATCCAGGACTGGAGCGGCCGCTGGGCCAGCACCCTGACCCTGCTGCGGATGGGCCCGCTGGCCGGCGGCGGCGGCTTTGTGTCGGACTACCAGTACACCTCCAGCCCCTATACCACGCTGGACGCGCGCCTTGCCCACCATATCAAGGCCGGGGGCACCCCGCTGGAAATCGCCCTCACCGCCACCAACCTCGGCGGCCGCCACCAGGAAATCGCCGACCGCTCCGAGCAGGTTCTGCATGGCAGCGCTGCGGCCAACCGGACTTCGCCCATGCTCTGGCTGACCTTCACCCTTCACCCCAAATAAGCGAATCGCTTCCTGTGGTTTTTCCTTGAGTTAATCCCTTTCCCGGCACCCTGTTTGGGATTACAATACCGCCCTTCCCGCTCAAAAAACAAGCAATGAAAATCGGCCCCTATTCACTGAATAGCAATTTGGTCGTTGCCCCCATGGCGGGGGTGACTGACCGTCCTTTCCGCAAGCTGTGCCGCAGCTTCGGCGCGGGACTTGCCGTTTCGGAGATGGTCGCCTCCAATTCCCTGCTCTACGGCAGCGAGAAGACCAAGCGCCGGGCCGACAACGTGGGGGAGTCCGAACCGGTGTCGGTACAGATCGTCGGCGCCGATCCGGCGATGCTGGCGGAAGCGGCGAAATACAATGCGGATCGCGGCGCACAGATCATCGACATCAACATGGGCTGCCCGGCGAAGAAGATCTGCAACGTCCAGGCCGGTTCGGCTCTGCTGCAGAACGAGCCACTGGTGGCGCGCATCCTGGAAGCGGTGGTGAAAGCGGTGGATGTGCCGGTGACCCTGAAGATCCGCACTGGCTGGGACAAGAACAACCGCAACGCAATCAGCGTGGCACGCATCGCCGAGGCCTCCGGCATCCAGGCGCTGGCCATCCATGGCCGCACCCGTGCCTGCGGCTACAGCGGCGATGCCGAGTACGACACCATCGCCGCGGTCAAGGCTGAAATCCAAATTCCGGTGATCGCCAACGGCGATATCACCACGCCGCAAAAAGCCAAATTCGTGCTCGATTACACCCGTGCCGACGCCGTCATGATCGGTCGCGCGGCCCAGGGTCGGCCGTGGATCTTCCGCGACATCGCCCATTACCTGAAAACCGGCGAGTTGCTGCCGCACCCCGATGTGGCGGAGACCCACGGCCTGCTGAACAGCCACCTGCACGAGCTATACGCCTTCTACGGCGAACACACCGGCGTGCGCATGGCGCGCAAGCACATTGCCTGGTACACCCGGGGCCTGCCGGATTCCGCCGGGTTCCGCCATGCCATGAACCAGTTGCAATCCACCCGCGAGCAGCTTGATTCCGTCGAGCGCTTCTTTGCCGAATCGACAGCACATACTTACATGATGGAAAACGAGATGGCAGCATGATCAACGATAACGAAATTTCAGCCTGTGTGCGCAAGGCGCTGGACGGCTACTTCAAGGATCTGGACGGGGAAAAGCCCAGCGCCATCTATGAAATGGTGGTCGGATGCGTGGAAAAGCCGCTGCTGCAGGTAATCCTCGACCACGCCCAAGGCAACCAGACCCGTGCCGCCGAAATCCTCGGCCTGAACCGCAACACCCTGCGCAAGAAAATGAAAACCCACGGCATCAAATAGAGATAAACATGACCAAAATCAGTCGAGCCCTCATCAGCGTTTCCGACAAAACCGGCGTACTCGAATTCGCCCAGACCCTGCGCCAATTCGGCGTGGAAATCCTGTCCACCGGCGGCACCGCGAAAATGCTTGCCGATGCCGGCGTGGCGGTCACCGAAGTCGGCGATTACACCGGCTTCCCGGAAATGCTCGACGGCCGGGTCAAAACCCTGCACCCCAAGATTCATGGCGGCATCCTCTACCGGCGCGACCTGCCGGCACATGTATCGTCTGCGGCCAGCGCCGGCATCCCGCCGATCGACCTGGTGATCGTCAACCTCTACCCGTTCCGCGCCACCATCGCCAAGCCCGACTGCTCGCTGGAAGACGCGATCGAGAACATCGACATCGGCGGCCCGACCATGGTGCGCGCTGCCGCCAAGAACCACCGCGATGTGGCGGTGGTGACCGACCCGGCCGACTACGCCGCACTGGCAGCCGAGCTGCTGGCCAATGGCGGGGCGCTCAGCAGCGAAACCAAGTTCAAGCTGGCGGTGAAAGCCTTCTCCCACACCGCCGAGTACGACGGCACGATCAGCAATTACCTGACCGCCATCGCCCCGGACGGCAGCAAGCAGCAATTCCCGGAACGGCTCAACTTCCAGTTCGCCAAGGCCCAGGCCATGCGCTACGGCGAAAACCCGCACCAGCAGGCGGCGTTCTACGTCGCGCCCGGCGAGAAGGAGGCGAGCATCGCCACCGCCCGCCAGCTGCAGGGCAAGGAGCTGTCCTACAACAACATCGGCGATGCCGATGCCGCACTGGAATGCGTCAAGCAGTTCGACGAGGCACCGTCCTGCGTCATCGTCAAGCACGCCAACCCCTGCGGCGTTGCCTACGGCGCCAACCTGCTCGAAGCCTACGACCGCGCCTACAAGAACGACCCCGAATCCGCCTTCGGCGGCATCATCGCCGTCAACGGCGAACTGGATGCCGCAACCGCACAGGCCATCGTCGAACGGCAGTTCGTCGAAGTCATCATCGCCCCCCGGGTTTCGGCGGCGGCCAGCGAAGTGGTGGCGGCGAAGAAGAACGTGCGCCTGCTGGAATGCGGCCAGTGGTCGAAGGAACCGGCCCAGCGCCTGGATTTCAAGCGCGTCGTCGGCGGACTGCTGGTGCAGGAGGCCGACCTGGCGCTGTATAACGAACTCAAGGTGGTCACCAAGCGCGCGCCGACCGAAGCCGAGATGGCCGACCTGCTGTTTGCCTGGCGCGTGGCCAAGTTCGTCAAATCCAACGCCATCGTCTATGCCAAGGGCAAAATGACTATCGGCGTCGGCGCCGGCCAGATGAGCCGGATCAATTCCGCGCGCATCGCCGCCATCAAGGCCGAGCATGCCGGTTTGCAGGTAAGCGGTTCGGTGATGGCCTCGGACGCGTTCTTCCCGTTCCGCGACGGCATCGATTCGGCCGCCCAGTCCGGCATCGTCGCCGTGATCCAGCCCGGCGGCTCGATGCGCGACGAGGAGGTAATCGCCGCTGCCGACGAGCACGGCATGGCGATGGTGTTCACCGGGATGCGGCACTTTAGGCATTGATTTTTCACCGCAAAGGACGCCAAGGTACGCGAAGGAAACCTGAAAACCTTTGCGATACTTTGCGTCCTTTGCGGTTAAATCGGTTTTCTCTTCACATTTGAAGACATCATTATGAAAATTCTCGTTATCGGCAGCGGCGGACGTGAACACGCACTCGCTTGGAAACTGGCACAGAGCCCGCGCTCGACCAAGATCTTCGTCGCTCCCGGCAATGCCGGCACAGCGCTTGAGCCGGACCTCGCCAACGTCGCGCTCAGCGCGATTCCCGAGCTGCTCGAATTCGCAAAACAGGAAAAGATCGCCTTTACCGTAGTCGGCCCGGAGGCGCCGCTGGCCGCCGGTATTGTCGACGCCTTCCGCGCCGAAGGGCTGAAAATCTTCGGCCCGACCCGGTTCGCGGCGCAACTCGAAAGCTCCAAGGATTTCGCCAAGGCCTTCATGGTGCGCCACGGCATCCCCACCGCGGCCTACGCCACCTTCACCGATGCTGCCCAAGCCCACGCCTACATAGCCCAGCAGGGCGCCCCCATCGTGATCAAGGCCGACGGGCTGGCGGCGGGCAAGGGCGTGGTAGTGGCTCAGGACCTGAACGAAGCGCACGCCGCCGTGGACATGATGCTGGAAGGGAACAAGCTGGGCGCTGCCGGCGCCCGGGTGGTGATCGAGGAATGCCTGTTCGGCGAGGAAGCCAGCTTCATCGTCATGGCCGACGGCAAGCACGTGCTGCCGCTCGCCACCAGCCAGGATCACAAGCGCCTGCTGGATGGAGATCAGGGCCCCAACACCGGCGGCATGGGCGCTTATTCGCCGGCTCCGGTGGTCACCCCGGCAATGCACGCGCGCGTGATGCGCGAAGTGATCGACCCGGTGATGCAGGGCATGGTGCAGGAGGGCGAACTGTTCACCGGTTTTCTCTACGCCGGCCTGATGATCGACGCCCAGGGCAATCTCAAGGTGCTGGAATTCAATTGCCGCATGGGCGACCCGGAAACCCAGCCGATCATGCTGCGTCTGAAGAGCGATTTGCTGACCCTGGTGGAACACGCCGTCAACGGCACGCTCGACAAGGTCGAAGCGGAATGGGACCGCCGCACCGCGCTGGGCGTGGTCCTGGCTGCCGCCGGCTACCCCGACGACCCGCGCAAGGGCGATGTCATCAATGGCCTGCCGCCGCTCACCGACCTGCTGGAAGAAACCCCGCGCGACTATCACGTATTCCATGCCGGCACCGCCATGAAAGACGGCAAGGTCGTCACCAGCGGCGGCCGCGTACTGTGCGTCACCGCGCTAGGCGACAAGGTGCAACTGGCTCAGCGGCGCGCTTACGAGATTGCCGAGCAGATCAAGTTCGACGGCTGCCAGATGCGCCACGACATCGGCTACCGGGCGATTAAATCCAAACATTAGAGGGAACTCGATGACCACACCGTTCGTTGCCATCCTGATGGGCTCCGATTCCGACCTGCCTGTGATGAAATCTACGCTCGCGACCTTGGCCTCATTTGGTGTGCCCTACGAGGTCAGGATTTCTTCCGCCCACCGTACCCCGGCGGCCACGGCGGAATATGTGGCGGATGCGGACCAGCGCGGATGCGCAGTGTTTATCGCCGCAGCCGGCCTGGCTGCGCACCTAGCGGGCGCAGTGGCCGCTCACACCATCCGGCCGGTAATCGGCGTGCCGATGGAAGGCGGGCCTCTCAATGGTTTCGACGCACTGCTCTCCACCGTGCAGATGCCGGGCGGCATCCCGGTAGCCTCGGTTGCCATCGGCAAGGCCGGCGCCAAAAATGCCGCCTACCTCGCCGCCCAGATCCTGGCATTGCAGGACAGCGGCCTGGCTCAACGTCTGAAAGACGACCGCACCCGCACTGCCGAGCAGATCGCCGCCAAGAACCGGGAGCTGCAAGCCTCTCTGTAGGAGCGGCGCCCTCGCCGCGATTTTCAGCCGCAAATCGCGCCGGGGCGGCGCTCCTACAAAATCATCTTTTCAACGAGAAATGGACGAATGCCCTACTCCGCCGCCCTGATCCGGAAAGTGCGCGCCCACCTTAGTGGTGGAGGAATCATCGCCTATGCCACCGAATCCTGCTATGGCTTGGGCTGCGACCCACGCAACGCCCGCGCCGTGCGCCGCT
>JAUYSN010000215.1 GCA_030696235.1 Sulfuricella sp.
TGGCAAGAATCGCGGCTTCAACGGCAACGCCGGCTTCGTCGTGACCGACGAGGGGGTGGTGGTGATCGACAGCCTGGGAACGCCCAAGCTGGGGCGGAGACTGATCGCCACGGTGCGCAAGGTGACGGACAAGCCGATCAAATACCTGATTCTCACCCACAACCATCCCGACCATTCCTACGGCGCGGCGGCGTTCCGGCGGCTTCCCGGCGTCAAGATCGTCGGCCACGTGGGCACGCTGGACTATCTTGCTTCCGACAATCTGCCGGCTTCGGTCGCCTTCCGCCGCCGCATCCTTGCCGCGGACATGAAAGGATTCAAGGGCGTGAAGCCCGACATCCTGGTGGGCGGCGAGATCTATAGCCACTACGATTTCACTTTGGGTGGCAAAACCTTCGCCGTGTATAATGCCGACCACCACCATTCGTTCGGCGATCTCGTGGTGCACCAGGTGGAAGATCGGGTTCTGTGGATTTCCGACCTCGCCTTCAACAATCGTTCCACCTTCATGGGCGACGGCCATTCCGGCGCCGCCCTGGAAGCGATAGACTGGATGCGGAAAACTTTTCCGGATACCCGGTTGATGATACCGGGTCACGGCAGCGCCCAGACGCCGCCGTTCCCGATGGTGGAAAAGACTTACAGCTACATCAAGCGGCTGCGCGATGAAATGCGTGCCGCCGTGGAGGCGGGGCAGGACCTCGAAAGCGCGGTACGGCAATCCGATTTTGCAGACTGGCACGCAACCCCGCTCTACCATGAGAACCATAAAAAAAATGCCAATTTCATTTACCGCGAGATGGAACAGGAAGTCTATTTCGGCAAATAAATTTAGGCGTGATGGGGAATGGGTGATGAGGGATGGGGAAAGTCAAAATCGGTGCTGACTCTGAATTTTACGCATCCCTCATCACCCTTTACTCATCACCCATCCCCACCCAGAGACTATTAAAGAATGATCCGTAAACTTATCAGCCGCGTTTTCCAGAAAAAATCACCAAAGAATGGGGAGCCGCGCATCTTCAAGCTGAAGGCGCACGGTATCACCGCCAATCAACTCACTCCGTGTGCGCTGAAGACGGTGAAGACGCTGCAGCAGGCGGGCTTCAAGGCCTTCGTCGTGGGAGGCGCGGTGCGCGACCTGCTGCTGGGCAGGGAGCCCAAGGATTTCGATGTGGCCACCGATGCCGACCCGGACGAGGTGCGTCATCTGTTCCGGCGTTCCCGCATCATCGGGCGGCGCTTCCGCATTGTCCATGTGATGTGCGGCCCGGAAACCATCGAGGTTTCCACCTTCCGCACTGTCGCCGTCGCCACCAACAACGACAGCGATGACCGCCAGACCGACCAGGAAAGCGGCCGCATTCTGCGCGACAACGTATTCGGCTCCCAGGTGGAGGACGCGATGCGCCGCGATTTCACGATCAACGCGCTGTATTACGACCCGGTCAGCCAGGAAATCTGGGATTACCACAACGGCGTGGCCGACCTCAAGGCCGGGGTGCTGCGCATCATCGGCGACCCGGCCCAGCGCTACCGCGAGGACCCGGTGCGCATGCTGCGCGCGGTGCGCTTTGCCGCCAAACTCGGACTGAAGCTGGACCCGGCGGCGATAAAACCGATCCGGGAGCTGGCCGAACTGCTGGAGGATGTCCCCGCGGCGCGGCTGTTCGACGAAATGCTCAAGCTGCTGTTTTCCGGCCATGCGGCACAGAGCATCCTGCTGCTGCGCAAGAAGGGCCTGCATCACGGCCTGCTGCCGATGCTCGACGTGATCCTGGAGCAGCCGATGGGCGAACGTTTCGTCATGCTGGCACTGGCCAAGACCGATCAGCGCATCCTGGAAGGGAAGCCGATTTCGCCCGCCTACCTGTTCGCGGCCCTGCTCTGGCATGAAGTGCTGGCCGCCTGGCAGCAATCCCAGGCCGAAGGGGAAAAACCGGTTCCGGCACTGCACCTGGCGATGGATGTGGTGTTGGCGGCACAGAGCGAGAAGCTGGCGATTCCTCACCGCTACGATGCGGTGATGAAGGAAATCTGGACGATGCAGCCGCGCTTCCTGCAGCGCGCCGGCCAGCGTCCGTTCCGCCTGCTCGAGCACCCGCGCTTTCGCGCCGCTTTCGATTTCCTGATGATGCGCTGCGAAAGCGGCGAGGTCGATGCCGAGGTCGGTCGATGGTGGGAAGATTTCCAGGATGCCGGCGAACACAAACGCGGCGAGATGCTGATCAAGGACGAAGCCCCCGCCGCCAAGAAACGGCGCCGGCGCAAGCCAAAGGCTGCCGGGGCGGCTGGTGAAAATCAACCTTTAGCCACGGATTAACACGGATTACACAGATGGGTTCATGGGGGTTTTATCCGTGTAATCCGTGGCTGTGTTTTTAACCTGATATGCACCCTCAACCGCACTTCAAGCGCGCCTTCATCGGCCTCGGCAGCAACCTGTCCGACCCCGGCGCGCAGATTCTCAAGGCTTACACCGAGCTCGGCAATCTGCCGCAAACCCGGCTGCTGTCATGTTCCTCGCTCTACCGCAGTGCGCCGGTGGGCTACGCCGACCAACCCGATTTCATCAACGCCGTGGCCGAAGTCGAAACCGGCCTGGCGCCGCATGCGTTGCTCGAAGCCTTGCTCGACATGGAGCATCGCCACGGTCGCGTGCGCGAGTTCCGCAATGCGCCGCGCATCCTCGACCTGGACATCCTGCTCTACGATGATCTGACCTGCCACGAGCACGGTTTGACCCTGCCGCACCCGCGCATGCACGAACGCGCCTTCGTGCTCCAACCTTTGCATGAAATCGCGCCGTCCTGCATCATAATCGGGCACGGCAGCGTGGAGGTGTGCCTGGAGAAATGCGTTGATCAGCGGGTGGAGCGTATGGAGGGAAGCCGGTCATGATGCCCGACAAATACCGCTATATCGTGGTCGAGGGGCCGATCGGTGTCGGCAAGACCAGTCTGGCGCGGCGTTTGTCAGAGCGCTTTCAGGCCGGGCTGATGCTGGAGGACGCCGATACCAATCCGTTTCTGCCCCGGTTTTACCAGGACGCGGCGCGCTACGCGCTGCAGACCCAACTGTTTTTCCTGTTCCAGCGCGCATCCCAGGTGTGCGACCTGAAGCAGATGGAATTGTTCGGTCAACCCACCGTGGCCGATTTTCTGCTCGACAAGGATCCGCTGTTCGCCCGGCTCAACCTGAACGACGAGGAATACGGCCTGTACCAGCAGATTTATGCCCATCTGCAGCCGCAGACGCCGACGCCCGATCTGGTAATCTACCTGCAGGCGCCGGTGGAGTCGCTGATCGAGCGCGTCAGGCGGCGCGGCGTCGCGTACGAGTCGCCGATCACGGAAGATTACCTGGCGCGCCTGGCGGAAAGTTACAGCCGCTATTTTTACCAGTACGATGCTTCGCCGCTGTTGATCGTCAACAGCGAACATCTCAATTTTGCCGATCAGCCTCAGGATTTCGAGCTGCTGCTGGAACGCATCGGCCAGATGCGCGGCGGGCGCGAATTCTTCAACCGGGCGGGGTAACAAAGAAGTTGTGTAGGGTGCGCCGTGCGCACCAAATGGTGCGTGAACGCACCCTACCGGCTGATAGCTGAAAGCTGAGGTACTAAAATGCGAACCACTTTGAGCCATTTGCAGAAGCTGGCGCGTGACGGCGAAAAAATCGCCGCG
>JAUYSN010000371.1 GCA_030696235.1 Sulfuricella sp.
GCCGCAAGTGTTGTGCGTTTGAATGACATGACGACCTCGTAAAAAAATCACCGGCGGCAACCGGCTTCAGGCCGACTGCCGGAACAGGGCATGATTAATTCAGGCGAGGCGCGGCGGGGCGCGAGAAAGATAGGAATAAAACGGCGCGGAAAAGAACAGGAGAAACAGCACCGCAGCAAGGATGACGGTCGTTTCCTCAGCGAAGAAAGTCGACGGCGAGGACGGCGCCGCGCTGCCGATACCGGCATAGACCGCGCACTTGTCGCAGGCTGGCGAGTGGGGCAGGTGCTTTTCCTGCTGCGACTGAGCCGGCACGCTGTCCGCAAGGTGCGACAGGGCGTGCAGCGCCGCGCCCTGCTGGGCGAAGAGCAGGACAAAGGCGAGCCACAGAGGAAATAACAGGCGCGAATTCATTGCCTTATCATCACGCAAGCAGATGAAATGTGTCAAGGTTTCTTCTTCGCCCGCGGATGCGCTGCGTCATAAACCTTCGCCAGATGCTGAAAATCCAGGTGCGTATACACCTGCGTCGTCGAAATATTCGCATGCCCGAGCATTTCCTGCACCGCGCGCAGGTCGCCGCTGGACTGCAGCACATGGCTGGCAAAGGAATGGCGCAGCACGTGCGGATGCACGTCCGCCGAAATGCCCAGTTTGAGAGCCCATTGCTTGACGCGGTACTGCACGGCGCGCGGCGTCAGGCGAGTGCCGTTCCTGCCGACGAACAAGGTGTATTCTTCTGGCCTGACGAGCTTTTCCCGCTCCGGCAGCCAGCTCCGCACCGCCTCCAGAGCGAAACGACCCACCGGCACTTCGCGGGTCTTGCCGCCCTTGCCGGTGACCCGCACCATGCCGGCGGCGAGATCGATCTGACTTAGCGGCAGATTGACGAGCTCGGAAAGGCGCAGGCCGGATGAATAGAACAGCTCGAACATCGCCTTGTCGCGCAGGGCAAGGGGGTCGCCATCTGCGGGGATTTCCATCAGGCGTACGGCTTCGTCCGGCGACAGCGCCTGCGGCAAGGCTTTAACGGATTTCGGGGCGCGCATGCCGGCACAGGGATTGCTGGTAAAACCGTGGTCGCGGGCAAGCCAGGCATAGAAACCCCGCCAGGCGGAGAGCATGCGCGCCAGCGTTTTGCCGCCCAGGCCGCGGCCGTGCAGTTGCGCGACGAAGCGCCGAAGCTGGTGGACTTGCAGCTGATCGAGGGGAATCTCGCCCGCCAGCCTCAGCAGCTCGGCCACGTCGCGGCCGTAGTTGCTGCAGGTCAGGGGGGACAGGCGGCGCTCGCTGGCGAGATGACCGAGAAAGCCTTGCAGATAAGTCGCGCCTGAGATCATGAAGTAGCTATCAGCGGGTAGGGTGGGCACCGTTTTTGTGCCCACGCGTAAACCGGCCGCGTGGGCTACATGGCTTTTCGCCTCACCCCTCACCCTTTACCCCTCACCCCTTAAGATAGCGCAGCAGCGCCGCGCTGACCAGCTCACCCAGGCGCTTCAGGTAGAGCGTGCCCATCTCCGGGTAGAAGCGCTGTACATCTTCGCTGGCCAGGGCGAGCAGGCCGAAGGACTGCTCCGAGCGCATCGCCACATAGGCGAAGGAACGCAGATTCGGGCCGGCCTCGCCGAACCAGGAAGGCGCCTCCTCAAGCAACTGCGGACCGCATTTCGGCGTGATCAGCTCGTCGGCGAAGGCGCACATCTCGATCGTCGCCCCCATGAACTCCGGCCGTGCCGGCAGGTCCGCGCCGGCCCAGATGCGAATCGCCACGTGAGGCACGTCGAAATCCTCACGCAAGTTGAAATAAGCCGTATTCAGCGCACTGTCCAGATCGCGCGCACCGAGCAGCGACAGACTGAGGCGGTGCATTTTTTCGCTGATGGCGTCATTTTCCTCGCCGAACTGGATCAACTCGCGCAGCTTGGTTTCCAGCAACCGGTTCTTGTCGCGCAGCGCCAGCTGCTGGCGCTCGGCGATGGATATCGCCCGGCCC
>JAUYSN010000376.1 GCA_030696235.1 Sulfuricella sp.
TTTGCGTCCTTTGCGGTGAAGGATTTTTGCAATGCCCATGAAAATAGCCAGTAATGCCTGAACTACCCGAAGTCGAAACCACCCGCCGCGGCCTCGAACCCCACCTTATCGGCCAGCGCATCCAGGCTGCCATCGTCCGCCACGCCGGCTTGCGTCATCCGGTGCCGGAAACACTGAAACAAGTCCTGCCCGGTTTAACCCTGCGCAGCATCGAACGACGCGGCAAGTATCTGCTGCTGGACTGCGGCGAGGGCTGGCTGATCCTGCACCTCGGCATGTCGGGCAGCCTGCGCATCCTGCCCGCCGCTACGCCGCCGGAGAAGCACGACCACTTCGATCTCGTAGTGGAAAGCGGCCAGTGCATGCGGCTGCGCGACCCGCGTCGCTTCGGGGCAGTGCTGTGGACGACGGTGCCGCCGGAAAACCATCCACTGCTGGCCAGCCTCGGCGTCGAGCCTCTGACGGCCGCGTTCGACGGCGATTTCCTCTACCGGGTGTCGCGCGGTCGCCGGACCCCGATCAAGCAATTCCTGATGGACGGCCACATCATTGTCGGCGTCGGCAACATCTACGCAAATGAAGCGCTGTTTTCCGCCGGCATTAGCCCGAAAACCGCGGCCGGAAGGCTGGGCAAAGAGCGCTGCACCAGACTGGCGGCGCTAGTGAAGGACATCCTGAATCTGGCGATTGCCGCGGGCGGCAGCACCCTGCGCGATTTCGTCAACAGCGCCGGCAACCCCGGCTATTTCCAGCAGCAATACGGTGTCTATGGTCGCACCGGCCAGCCCTGCCTGCGCTGCGGCGCGACGGTACGCCAGTTGCGTCAGGGGCAACGTTCCACTTTCTACTGCCCCGGCTGCCAGAAGTGACGTTCAATACGCGCCTTAAAATATCGATGAGTCACGTTGACGTGTTATATTTTGTGATAAAGTTTAACCCATTCGAATAAAATTCCCTGGGGGAATCATGGCACACGACGATCTGGTCGCGCACTTCGAAGCCTACAGCGCCTGGCGCAGCCGCCTGACTGACAACGTCGGCGACTTTCGCAACTGGCTCAACGAGCAGGAACTGAACGACGCCCAGACCGACCTGCGCATCCAGCACTTGCTCGACCGGCTCCACGACGACAAGCTCAATGTGGCTTTCGTCGCCGAATTCTCGCGCGGCAAATCCGAGCTGATCAACGCCATTTTCTTTGCCGATTACGGCCAGCGGCTGCTGCCTTCGAGCGCAGGGCGCACCACCATGTGCCCGACCGAACTGATGTACGAGGAAGGCCGCGAACCCTGCATCCAGCTGCTGCCCATCGAAACCCGTGCCGCCGACACCACCACCACGGAATACAAGCGCTACCTCGACGAGTGGAAAGTCATGCCGCTCGACATCGAGTCGAGCGATGCCATGGCCGACGCCTTCGTGCAGGTGAGCCAGACCAAGCGGGTCAGCCTGGACGAAGCCGCACGCTATGGCCTGTACAATGAAAAGGACGAAAACAACATCGTCACCGTGCACCAAGACGGCACGGTGGACATCCCCTGCTGGCGCCACGCCATCATCAATTTCCCGCATCCGCTGCTGAAGCAGGGCCTGGTCATCCTCGACACGCCGGGTCTCAACGCCATCGGCACCGAGCCGGAACTGACCCTGAACCTGCTGCCCAACGCTCATGCGGTGCTGTTCATCCTCGCCGCCGACACCGGCGTCACCAAGTCCGACATCGAGGTCTGGCGCAATCACATCGGCAACCAGCAGGGGCACCAGAAGGGTCGCCTGGTGGTGCTGAACAAAATCGATGGCCTGTGGGACGAGCTGAAAAGCGCCGTGGAAATCGAACACGAAATCGACAAGCAGGTGAGCACCAGCGCCAGCCTGCTCGGCATCAAGCCCGCCTATGTATTCCCGGTTTCCGCACAGAAGGGGCTGCTCGCCAAGATCAATCAGGACGAGCCGCTACTCGAAAAAAGCCGTTTGCTGGCACTGGAAAAATCGCTCAGCGACGAGCTTATCCCCTCCAAGCAGGAAATCGTCCGGGACAATACCCAGGGCGAAATCGAGCACATCGAGGAAAGCATCCGCTCGATTCTGGATGCGCGGCTTTCCGGCGTGCGCGAGCAGCTGGATGAACTGCTCGGACTGCGCGGCAAGAACGAGGACGTGATCGAGCACATGATGTCCAAGGTCAAGAAGGACAAGGAGGATTTCGAAAAAGGCCTGCAACGCTTCCAGGCTCTGCGCAGCGTATTCTCCCAGCAGACCAATAACCTGTTCACCCACCTCGGCATGGATGCGCTCAAGACCGAGGTCAAGAACACCCGCATCGCCATGGCCGAAGCCCGATTCACCAAGGGCATGCGCGATGCCATGAGCCAATTTTTCAGAGATGCCAACGAGAACATTGCCCAATCCGCCAAGCAGATCGAGGAAATCAAGGGCATGATGGGCGCGATGTACAAGAAATTCAACGAGGAGCATGGATTAAGCCAGGCCGCTCCCGCCCCCTTCTCGACCCTGAAGTATCACAAGGAAATCGCCCGACTGGAAAAAGCCTACAACGAGCACTTCAACACCGTGCTCAACATGCTGACGCACGAAAAACTGTCCATTACCACGAAGTTTTTCGAAACGCTGGCAAACCGGGTGGTGCGTGTATACGAGGTCGCCAACCAGGATGTGGAAAACTGGCTGAAGGCGATCATGGCACCGATGGAAACCCAGGTACGCGAACATCAACTCCATTTGCGCCGCCGCCTGGAAAGCATCAAACGCATCCACAAGGCGACCGACACCCTGGAAGACCGGATCACCGAACTGCAGCACATGGAAGGCGGCATCCTCAAGCAGCTGCAGGATTTGTCCCTGTTGCAGCAGCACATTGCCAACTCGCTGGCCTACGAGCAAGCAACACAGCCTGCCGCGGCAAGCGCCTGAGCTTTCCGCCCATAAAAAACGGCGGCATGGAGTTCCATGCCGCCGTTTTTTCGTCCAGACCCGGGTTTAATTTAGCCCTGGGCTTGAAGCGCCTCGTACTTGGCCTGCAGCGCTTCTTTGGATTCAGTATGTTCGGGATTAACGATAATGCAATCCACCGGGCAAACGCTGATGCACTGTGGCTCGTCGTAATGTCCGACGCACTCGGTGCACAGACTGGGGTCGATCACGTAGATTTCATCGCCCTGTGTAATTGCGCCGTTGGGGCATTCGGGTTCGCACACATCGCAGTTGATGCATTCGTCGGTAATCATCAGAGCCATAGCAGTTTCCTTCTGAAATATTAAGAAAAAATTTTGTGTTGCAGCCTCGCCTTGACCGAGGGTTGCACGAACTGGCTGACATCCCCGCCCAGCAGCGCAATCTCCCTGACCATGCCGGCCGAAATGAACATGTATTGATCCGATGGCGTCAGGAACACTGTTTCAACCTCGGGATACAGGCTCCGGTTCATCCCCGCCAGCTGAAATTCGTATTCAAAATCCGAAACCGCGCGCAAGCCCCGCAGCACCACGCGTGCATCGTGCTCGCGCAAGAAATTCATCAGCAGCCCGGAAAACCCCACCA
>JAUYSN010000377.1 GCA_030696235.1 Sulfuricella sp.
AGGCCGGTGATCACGTCCACCGACGGGCGCTGCGTCGCCAGCACAAGGTGAATGCCGGAGGCGCGCGCCTTCTGCGCCAGACGGGCGATCAGTTCCTCGACCTTCTTGCCCACCATCATCATCATGTCGGCCAGTTCGTCGATCAGCACGACGATGAAGGGCATTTCCTCCAGGGGTTCGGGGGCGTCCGGCGTTAGGCTGAAGGGGTTGGGCAACTTCGCGCCGGATTTCTCCGCCTCGCGCACCTTCTGGTTGTAACCGGCCAGGTTGCGCACGCCCAGCGCCGACATCAGGCGGTAGCGCCGCTCCATCTCGGCGACGCACCAGTTGAGCGCGTTGGCGGCGTGTTTCATGTCGGTTACCACCGGTGCGAGCAGGTGGGGAATACCTTCATAGACAGAAAGCTCGAGCATTTTCGGATCGACCAGGATCAGCCGCACCTTGGCGGGATCGGCCTTGTAGACAAGGCTCAGAATCATGGCATTGATCGCCACCGATTTGCCCGATCCGGTGGTGCCTGCCACCAGCACGTGGGGCATTTTCCCCAAGTCGGCCACGACCGCCTTGCCGGCGATGTCCTTGCCCATGGCAATGGTGAGCGGCGAGGCCATGTCGGCGTAAACTTTTGAACCGAGAATCTCGCGCAGGCGCACCACCTGCCGCTTGGGATTGGGAATTTCCAGCCCCATGCAGTTTTTGCCGGGGATGGTTTCCACCAGGCGGATGCTGACTACCGACAGGGCGCGCGCCAGATCTCTGACCAGGTTGGTGATCTGGCTGCCCTTCACGCCCACCGCCGGCTCGATCTCGTAGCGCGTGATCACCGGGCCGGGATAGGCGGCGATGACTTTTACCTCGACGCCGAAATCGGCCAGCTTGCGCTCGATCAGGCGCGAGGTGTATTCCAGGGTATCCGGGCTGAGCGTTTCGGTACCGGCTTCCGCCTCATCCAGCAGATTCAGCGGGGGCAAGGGCGAATCCGGCAGGTTATCGAACAGCGGCGCCTGCACCTCGCGCTCGGTGAGCGGTATCTGGGGGATGACCATCTGTGGCGGCTCGATGTGGACCGGCTTGTGGTCATCGAAACGCTTTTTCTCTTCCGCCACGAGTTCCTCGCGCTTGTTCAGCGCGACCGAGCCGGCGCGCCGATCCTGCCAGGCATCCCAGGTCTGGATGATCCACAGGTAGCTGTTTTCCATGGCGCCGCCGAGGCCTTCCATGAATTTCAGCCAGGAGATGCCGGTGAACAGGCTGAAGCCCACCGCCATCGTCGACAGCAGCGCCAGTGTTGCGCCGGTGAAGCCCAGGGACCTGGACAAGGAACCGCTGATGACCGACCCGAGCATGCCGCCCGGCGCCAGCGGCAGGGCAGCCTTGAGGCTGTACAGGCGCAAGGCTTCCATGCCGCTGCTGGCAAGCAGCAGGACCACGAAACCGGTC
>JAUYSN010000378.1 GCA_030696235.1 Sulfuricella sp.
TGAACTGGTTCATCCCGGCGTTGGTGAACAGCAGGGTGGGGTCTTCGTGAGGCACCAGGGAGCTGGACGCCACCACGGCATGGCCCTTGGAAGCGAAATAATCGAGGAATTTCTGACGAATCTCGCTGCTTTTCATGTCATCAACCAATTAAATTTATTAACAATCATATATCGTTACATCGATTTGCTACTGGCCGGGCAGCCGTCCGGTTTCCTTGATGTGGAGGCCGATCGACCTGCCACCGATGATCGCAAGGCTTTCCACCCTGCCGCTAATTGTGACGACCTCCTGCTCCGCTGGCACCGTACCCGCGGGTATAACCAGTATTTCTCCCGTGCCATCGTCGATAGTGAACATACTGAGCTCCAGCAGAGGAATCTTGGTCAGCGATTTCACCTTGCCCCTGATCTTGATTTCCTTGCCTTCAAAACTCGCGGGAGCCGCCGTAATTTCACGAATCTGCGTGTAGCCGAAGGGCAAGCTGGCGCAGCCGACAAGCGCTGCCAGCCAGAGGAAGAGTCCCAACCCAAGGAATTTTTTCATCGTATCCATCCTCTTTTCAGGTTAGCCAAGAAATCCGCATTGGCAGCGTTCACGAATCAGCGCCATTTTCCAGCACCTTGGCAATCACGGGGAAAGAAAAGCCGCGACCTTGCAGGAAGCGCATCTGTTTCGCCCGCTCCTTTGCATCGGCAGGCAATGTACCAAATTTCTTCGCCCACACCGCGCGTGCCGTTTCCAGCTCGCCTTCCTGTAACTGTGGCAAAAGCGCTGCCACCGCCTCGGCGCTGATCCCTTTTTCCTTCAGTTCATGGGCAATACGTCGGGTGCCGTATTTGCCGCTGCGGGCGTGGATAATCTGCTCGGTAAAGCGCTGTTCAGACAACCAGCCACGCCGGGAAAAATCATCCAGCAAAGTTTCCAGTTCGGACTCATTTTCAACATGAGGCGCGAGCTTGCGTTTCAGCTCCAGACGGGAGTATTCGCGCCGGGAGAGAAAGCCAAGCGCTCGCTCGCGCAGGCTGGGATCAGGCATCCACCGTATCGGGGTCGACCGTCGCCGGCAAACCGCTCACGCCGACGGCGGCGCGCACCTTGCCCTCGATCTCAACGGCGATGTCCTTGTGCTCCTTCAGGTACTCGCGCGAGTTGTCCTTGCCCTGGCCGATCTTCTCGCCCTTGTAGCTGTACCAGGCGCCGGATTTCTCGACGATCTTGTGCGCCACGCCCAGCTCGATGATCTCGCCTTCGCGCGAGATGCCCTCGCCGTAGAGAATATCGAACTCGGCCTGCTTGAAGGGCGGAGCCACCTTGTTCTTGACCACCTTGACCTTGGTGCGGGAGCCGATCACGGTGTCTCCCTGCTTGAGCGTAGCGATCTTGCGGATGTCCATCCGTACCGATGCATAGAATTTGAGGGCA
>JAUYSN010000380.1 GCA_030696235.1 Sulfuricella sp.
AAAGGCGAATGCCCTGGCGACCGACCACGGTGTCGATGCCGCACGGCAGTTCGCGCACGGTGTCAGCCAACTGCGCCACTTCCAGAGCCTGCCACAGCTGTTCGTCGGTGAGTTCGCGGCCCAGGGTCAGGTTCATGCGCACCGTGTCGTTGAATAGCGCCGGATGTTGCAGCACGGTGGCGACATGGCTGCGCACCACCTCCAGGCCGATTTCGGTCATCGGCACGCCATCGAAATTCACCGTGCCGGACTGAGGCGGATAGAGCCCCAGAATCACCTGCACCAGGGTCGACTTTCCGCCGCCGGAGGCGCCCACCAGCGCCACTTTTTCGCCCGGCTGGATTTTCAGGCTGACGCCGTTGAGCACCGGTGTGTCGCCGTAGCTGAAAAAGACATTTTCCACCTCGACTCCGACGGTGTGCTTGCCGACGAAGGGGTCCTTCAGGTGAGGGTAATGTGGCTCCTCCTTCAGCGCCAGCAGGCGGTTGATGCGCCCCAGCGCCGCTTTGGCGGCGTAAAAAGCGTACTGGATGCCGAGGATTTCCTGCACCGGCCCCATCATGAACCAGAGGTAGCCGAACACCGCCATCATCTGGCCGATGCTGAGATTGGAGTACACCACCATCAGCATGCTGATGGCGCGGAATACGTCGAAGCCGAACAGAAATACCATGAACGACAGCCGCCCGGCCGCATCGCTTTGCCACGAGAAAGCGGCGGCGTGGGTGCGGATGCCGCGCGCCCGGTCGATCACTTGGGCAATGTAGTGGCGTTCGCGGTTGATGGCGCGGATTTGCTGGATCGCGTCCAGGGTTTCGGTGAGCGCCTGCTGGAACAGCTCGAAGGCGCTGTTTTCGCGCTTCTTCAAATCTTTCACGCGCTTGCCCAGCACCGTGGTGAAATAGATTACCGCCGGATTGAGCAGCAGGATGAACAGCGCCAGCTGCCAGTGCATCCACAGCAGGACGATGGCGGTGCCGATGATGGACAGCAGCGCCACCAGAAATTTGTACACCGAGGCGCCGATGAAATTGTCCACCGCGTCGAGGTCCTTGACGAAGTGGGAAGCGACTGCACCGCTACCCAGCGTTTCGTACTCCGACATGGCGATGCGCGACAGGCGCAGCAGCATCTGCTCGCGCATGCGGTAAATCACGTCCTTGGCGATCAGGGTGAAGTTGCGGCCCTGCCATACGCCCAGGATCAGCGCAATCAGCCGTAGCGCCAGCGTCATCGCCAGCACCGCGCCGATGTACAGCGCCGGCCCGTGCCAGGCGGCGGGGAAATGGCTGTTCGTCCACGCCACCAGCCGACCGGGCTGGTGGAGCAGCACCTCGTCCACCAGCAGCGGCATCAGGAGCGGAATCGGCACGCTCGCCCCCGCCGCCAGGATGGCGACGATATGGGCGCTGAACAGATCCTTCTTGTGCTCGCGGACGATGCCGAGGATGGAGGACCATGTATAGGCGGCGGACATCGGTTATTTCAAGTTCTGTTTCAAAGAAGCAACTTCCTTATGTAAAAACTTTCTACCGCAAA
>JAUYSN010000382.1 GCA_030696235.1 Sulfuricella sp.
ATTCGTGGTAAGTGTTTTTTCTAGCTTGAAGCACCACCCCATCCGAAAAGGAAAACACTAATGGATATCGAACTCACCCTTTATGAAGCACGCGTCATCGGCGCCCTGATCGAAAAGGAAATCACCACACCCGATCAATACCCGCTCTCGCTCAACGCGCTGACCAATGCGTGCAACCAGAAAAGCAACCGCGAACCGGTCCTGGAGCTGGATGAGGCGACGGTTCAGGAAACGCTGGATGCGCTCGTCAAAAGATCGCTGGTCAGCGATCAAACTGGGTTCGGCAGCCGCACCACCAAGTACCGGCATCGATTCTGCAATACCGAATTCGGCATCTTGAAATTTTCGGAACAGGAGCTCGGCATCATTTGCGCGCTGCTGCTGCGCGGCCCGCAGACTCCGGGCGAACTGCGCACCCACACCAACCGCCTGTGCAAATTCAGAGACATGCAGGAAGTCGAATCCGCGCTCGACCGCCTGATGGAACGCAGCGACGGCCCTTTTGTCGCCAAGCTTGCGCGCGAGGCCGGAAAAAGGGAATCGCGCTTCATGCATCTGTTCAGCGGCGACGCGCCAGCGATGGAGTTTTCCGGGAACACGAATAGCGCCTCCGACCTTTCCGGCGCAGAGCTCGAAAGACTGGACCAACTGGAGCAGCGCGTCGACGAACTGGAACAGGAAATTGTGCAGCTCAAACGCGCACTCGAACAGCTAGGGCCAAAGCCAACTACCGGTTACATGGAAGCTTAGGGATTGCAAAAGCCAGGCTCACGCCTTACCCGCTTCCTCGCGAAGCAACTCGCCCAGCCAGTAGCCTTGCCCTGCGTCCACCCCCAAGCTTTGCAGGGTTTCCCACTCCTGCCGGGTTTCCACGGATTCGGCAATAATCTGGATGTCGAGTCCATGGGCAATCTTGGCGAGCGTTTGGACAAAGAACTGGTTTTCCATATCCTGATCGATGCCATGGATGTAGCTGCCGTCGATTTTGAGGTAGTCGATCCTCAGATTGCTCAGATATCCGAATGGCACAAAACCACGGCCGAAATGATCCAGCGAAACCTTGACGCTCAGCGCGCCTACCCTCTCCGCCAAGCGCCTCACTGCCTCGAGCTGATCCACCGCCCCGCGTTCGGACAACTCGATAATGAGTCGTGAAGCCAGGCCGGGCGAATGCCCCAGCTCGACGCACAGCCAGTCGATGAAACCCGGATCACTGACGGTGCTGGGTGATAGATTAACCGCCAAACGGAAACCATCCTCGCCCCCCGCATCGACGATCTCTTTCAGATGGCTGATCACCAACTTATCCAGTTCCACGCTGAGGCCCAGTTTTTGCGCCATCGGAATGAAAACACCCGCGTTCAGCAAGCGGCCATCCGGTTCCTGAATCCGCAATAAAGCTTCCTGATGCAGCACGCTGCCATCGCGGCAGGATTTGACTGGCTGAAAATACAGAATGATTTGCCTGTCGCTGATCACTTTATGCAGGCGCTCGGCCCAGTAGCTTGCCTCATGAATATCGGCGCGCTTCAAGTCTTTCTTGTCGAACAAATACCAGGCGTTCGGGCCGTCTGCCTGGGCGGCACGCAACGCCATGTCGGCCTCGGATAGGAATTCGGCCACGCTTTCCTCGCCGCGGAACAAGGCCACGCCAACATGCCCGACCTTTTCTGTTTCCGTCAGCCCCTGTTCGTACACGCCCCTCAGGGCGGAACTCACCTGGCCCGCAAC
>JAUYSN010000394.1 GCA_030696235.1 Sulfuricella sp.
GCGGCCCTGCCGGTTTGTCGGCGGCGTACCACCTGACACTGAAAGGCCACTCCTGCACGATTTTTGACGAGCATGAGTTGCTTGGCGGCATGATGCGTTACGGCATCCCTGGCTTCCGTACTCCGCGTGACGTGCTGGACACTGAAATTCAGCGCATCATCGACCTTGGCGACGAGGTCAAGCTGAATGTGCACATCGGCAAGGACATCACGCTCGACCAGATCAAGAAAGACTACGACGCCATTTTCATGGGCATGGGTGCCCAGGCTGGCCGTCCGCTGCCGGTTCCCGGTGCGGAAGCGCCCAACGTCGTAACCGCCATGGCTTTCCTGCGCGCCTTCAACGATGGCCGCCTGCAGCACGTCGGCAAGCGCGTAGTGGTGATCGGCGGTGGCGACACCTCCATCGACGTGGCAACGGTTGCGCGCCGTTTGGGCCACATCAAGGCAACGAACCCGGCCGACCGCTCCGAGCACGTGATTGCCGGTCAAGTCGCACACGATGTTGCCGAGGTTTCCGCCAAGGAAGGCGCCGACGTCGTGCTGTGCTCGCGAGCTCCGGTCGAGAAGATGAACGCCAACAAGCATGAGGTCGAAGAAGCCTTGGCAGAAGGCATTGAAATCAAGGGCGGTATTACTCCGGTATCGGTAGTGGTCGGCGCGGATGGCCGCGCGACGGCGCTGCGCGTGGCAGAGCTGGAGACCGTGGGCGGCAAGCAGGTCGTCAAGGAAGGCACCGAATACGACATCCCGGCCGATCTGATCGTTTCCGCGATCGGCCAGGCGGTGGACTTCACCGGTCTGGAAGGATTCGACAACGGCAAGGGCCTGATCAGCGCCGACAAGCACTATCAGGTGCCCGGCCAGCAAGGCATCTTCGTCGGTGGCGACGTGCTCCGTCCGCACCTGCTGACCACCGCTATCGGCCACGGTCGCATCGCAGCTGAAAGCATCGATCATTACCTGAATGGTGAAGATCTGGGCAAGCGGCCAAAGGTGGACGTCGCCTACTTCGATTTGCTGCGCAAGGAAATGGAAGTGGGCCTCGCTCCAGAGGAGTACCATACCCGCGACAAGGAAGAGGTCAGAAAGGCGGAAGGATTCGCCAAGGAGATCGATCTGGGTACTTGGGGTACAGACAAGTCCAAGTTCGCGGTGCACAACTTCGAGAACCGCTCCGACAAATACATTATTCCATCTAAAGATCTGTTCCTCGGTCATTTCATGACTACGCCGCGCAACAAGCGCAGCTTCGTGACTCTGACGGCAGAACAGGTGCTGGGCCACTTCGAGGAGCGTCTGGAAGCGCTGGACGACAAGACGGTGGTCACGGAAGCCAAGCGTTGCATGAGCTGCGGCCTGTGCTTCGAGTGCGACAACTGCGTGGTTTACTGCCCGCAAGTAGCCGTGTTCAAAGTGAAGAAGACGCTAGCCACTACCGGCCGCTATGTGGATACCGACTATGCGAAATGCGTCGGCTGCCATATCTGCGCGGATGTGTGCCCCACCGGCTACATCAAAATGGGGATGGGCGACTAAACATGATCAATCCAGCGAAACGGCGAAGCGTACTGGGATGGCTGGCCGCCGCCTTGTCTGCCCTGCTTCTGGCTGGGGTCATGCCCGCCAATGCAGCTGACGAGCACGGCGCGCGCAGCGGGCAAAAGCTGATCGCAAAGGGTGACAAGTGTGTGCGCGACGCGGATTACATGCGTCGCAATCACATGAATATCCTCAAGCACCAGCGTGACGAGACCATGCGCAAAGGGATACGCACCACTCAGGACAGTCTGAAAAACTGCATTGAGTGTCACGTCAACCCCAAGACCAACAGCGTGGCCAGCAGCAAGGAAGACTTCTGCATGGGCTGTCACAGCTACGCCGCCGTCAAGCCGGATTGCTTCGAGTGTCATTCAAGCAAACCGAAAGCCGCTGCGGGCGGAATGCAACCGGTCGTCGCGCCGGAGCAGAAGTCCGAAGGTAAGGACAAGCAGTCCGGTCTGTCCGGAAAAATGCCCCACAAGGGGACTCCGACTTTCTACGCCCTTACAGGCCGTGAAAGATCGTATGCGCTGGCAGATGCAGGAAAAACTGGCGAGCTTGAACATGGGCGAGGGCGTTAAATGAGCAAAGACGTAGATAACAGCCGCAGGAAATTCATCGCAGCAGGGGTGGCGGGTACTGCTGGTTTGGTGCTTGCGCCAGGAGTGACGCTGCTGGATATGGCCAATGCGCGTCCTGCCGGCGAGCCGGCTTCCAGCGCCAAGCGCTGGGGCATGCTGATCGACAGCACCAAGTGCGCGACCGGTTGCAACGACTGCGTTTCCGCGTGCGGCAAGGAAAACGG
Organism: Sulfuricella sp.; assembly: GCA_030696235.1. GTDB lineage: Bacteria > Pseudomonadota > Gammaproteobacteria > Burkholderiales > Sulfuricellaceae > Sulfuricella. Next base: position 2,347 of record JAUYSN010000394.1, read on the forward strand.
CGTGGCCTCTACCGGTCATCCGGAAACCGACCCGCAGTGGATACGCAAGGTCGAGCTGAAGGAAGTCAAAAGCGGCAAGAGCCATTCCCTGCCGATGATGTGCCAGCACTGCGCCGAACCGCCGTGCGTGGACGTGTGCCCGACCGGCGCGTCCTTCAAACGTGCCGACGGCATCGTCCTGGTGGATCGCCATATCTGCATTGGTTGCCGCTACTGCATGATGGCCTGTCCGTACAAGGCTCGTTCCTTCGTGCATGAGGAGCACGACGACCAGAATCCCGACGTGCCTCGCGGCAAGGGCTGTGTTGAATCCTGCACGCTGTGTGTGCACCGGATTGACAAGGACTTGCAACCCGCCTGCGTTGAAGCATGCTCGGCGGGGAATCACGGTGCGATGCTGTTCGGTGACCTGAACGATGCCAACAGCGAAATATCCAAACGCATTGCCACCTATGCCACCACCCAAGTCCGTGCGGATTTGGCGCTGAACACCGGCGTACGCTATCAGGGGATTTGAACGCTATGAATTTCGAGGCTTTCCGGAAAGTTGAACAAAGCGCGTTTTATGCGCTGGTGGCCGCCATCGGCCTGATGGTGCTGGTTGGCCTGGGTGCTGCGCACTACATGGAGGAGCACGGCCATGTGGTGACCGGCATGACCAACCAGATCGTATGGGGAATGCCGCACGTGTTCGCGATCTTCCTGATCGTGGCGGCGTCCGGCGTGCTCAACGTCGCATCCATCGGCTCGGTGTTCGGCAAGACCGTGTACAAGGCGCGCGCACCGCTGTCCGGTCTGCTCGCCCTGGCCATGCTGGCTGGCGGCTTGACGGTGCTGATGCTGGATCTGGGGCGTCCCGACCGCTTGATCGTGGCGATGACGCACTATAATTTCAAATCGGTCTTCGCCTTGAACGTGTTCTTCTATACCGGCTTCTTCGCCATTGTCGCCATTTATATCTGGACGATGATGGAACGCAGGATGAACGTTTACTCCAAGTATGCCGGCTTCGCTGCCTTTATCTGGCGTCTTGCGCTGACCACTGCAACCGGTTCCATTTTCGGTTTCCTGGTGGCGCGCCAGGCTTACGCTTCAGCTATGCTGGCGCCGATGTTCATTATTATGTCCTTTGCGTTCGGACTGGCCGTGTTCATTATCGTGCAGCACGTGATGTATCGCTGGAATGGCCGCACGCTGGACGAGGCGATCAAGCGCCGCCTGAAAAATCTTTTGGCAATTTTTGTGGGTGCGGTGTTTTACTTCACGCTGGTTTATCACCTGACCAACCTGTATTTCGCCAAACAGGTTGCCTTCGAGCGCTTTATCCTGCTTGACGGCGGCGTTTACACAAATCTGTTCTGGTTTGGCCAGATTCTGCTGGGCACTCTCGCGCCGCTGGCAATTCTGTTCCACCCCGGCATGGGCAAGAAGTGCGGCTGGATTGTTACGGCAGCGATGCTGGTCATACTCGGCGGTTTTGCGCAGCTCTACGTGCTGCTGATCGGCGGTCAGGCATTCCCTCTGGAGATATTCCCCGGCATGCAGGCGAGCAGCAGCTTCTTCGACGGCAGGATCAACCCCTACAGCCCCAGCCTGCCTGAGTTCCTGCTTGGATTCGGCGGGATTGCCATCGCGGCCTTGTTGACCGTGATCGCAGTCAGGGTGCTGCATTTCATGCCTGAAGATGACTTCAGTCAAGTTGGCAAGCAGGCATTGACTGATTAGGAATCGAAAGCGTCGGGCATGGGAGCTTATTGCTCCCATGCCCGAATCACCCACATGTCCCGTCTGCTGATCTCAGCCGCACATAAATCCTCCGGAAAAACCACCGTCTCCATCGGCTTGTGCGCCGCATTCAGGGCGCGCGGCACCCAGGTTCAGCCCTTCAAGAAGGGCCCCGATTACATCGACCCGATGTGGCTTTCCGTTGCCAGCGGGCGCCCCTGCCGCAACCTCGATTTCTTCATGATGGGCCAGGACGAGATCGTCGCTGAATTCCAGCGCCACTCTGCCGGTGCGGACCTCAGCCTGATCGAAGGCAACAAGGGCCTGTACGACGGGCTCAACCTCGACGGCAGCAACAGCAATGCCGCGCTGGCCCGTCTGCTGCATGCGCCGGTGGTGCTGGTCATCGACGCTCGCGGCATGACGCGCGGAATCGCGCCGCTGATCCTGGGCTACCAGGCCTTCGACCGGAATATCAACATTGCCGGGGTGATACTCAACAATCTCGGCGGCGCCCGCCACGAGAGCAAGCTGCGCGCCGTGATCGAGCACTATACGGACGTGCCGGTGATCGGCGCAGTGCATCACGACAAACGGCTGGAAATCGTGGAACGGCACCTTGGCCTGATGCCGAGCAACGAAGCCGAGGCGGCGACGCTGCGCGTGAATGAAATTGGCGAGGTGGTCGGGGCGCAAGTCGATCTCGACAAGTTGCTGGAAATCGCCGCCACCGCGCCGCAGTTGCCGGAACCTGCCGGCGGCCCTCACCTCAATCCTCTCCCGCAAGCGGGAGAGGAGGCAGAAGTGTCGCTTTGCGACGCTAAGAGCACCGTCCGCATCGGATGGGCCAAGGATCAGGCCTTCGGTTTTTATTATGCCGACGACCTTGATGCATTGCGCGCCGCCGGCGCCGAGCTGGTCCCGCTGGATACCCTGCACGACCCGCATCTCCCGGAAGTGGATGGCCTGTTTATCGGCGGCGGCTTCCCCGAATTGTTCATGAGCGAACTGGAAGCCAACGTTACGCTGCGCGAAGAGATAGGCCACGCCATCGAGAACGGCATGCCGGTATACGCGGAATGCGGCGGACTCATGTACCTGGCGCGTTCGCTGACCTGGCATGGCGAAAAGCACAATATGGTGGGTGTCATACCGGGCGACGTGGTGATGCACGAAAAACCGGTCGGGCGCGGTTACATTCGCTTGAACGAAACGGGGGCGAACCCATGGCCGGCGCCGACCGGGCCATCGCCGGTGCCTGAAGTGCGCGGCCACGAATTCCACTATTCCAGCCTGGACAACCTGGACACGAGCGAACTGAAATATGCCTACGAGGTCAAACGCGGTCATGGAATAGATGGGCACCACGATGGCATCGTCTACAAAAACCTGCTGGCTACCTACGCCCATCTGCGCAGTCTTGGCGCCTATAACTGGGCAGCCCGTTTCGTGGCCTTTGTGCGCAGCAAGGCGCAAGAAGCAGAGCAGCCAGTGGATGGAAACGCGCGGCGCCATGACCGCGCCGCCTGATTTGAATTGTTAATATCCAAAGGAGAAAGTCGATGATTACAGTCACAGCCAAAGCTGCCGAACAGATTCAGCAGGCCGCCACCCAAAGCGAAGCCGAAGGGATGTTTCTGCGGATTGCCGCCCGTCGCGGGATGGACGGAACGATCCAGTACGGAATGGGTTTCGATGAGCAGAGTGAAGAAGACGTGATGGTGAATTCCGAGGGAGTCGCCGTCATCGTGGCGCCAGAGAATATGGGTCTGCTCAACGGGGCCGTGCTGGATTTCGTCGAGCTCGATCCCGGCGACTTCCGCTTCATTTTCATCAACCCCAACGATAACGGCGGCTCTTCCTGCGGCACTTCGTCAGGCGGCGGTGGCGGCGGCTGCGGCGGCTGCGGTGGCGGTTGTCACTAATAAGATCCAGGGTTACAACGCTGCTCAGCGGATGGAATTTGATCTCGTCATTATCGGCAGCGGCCCGGGAGGATACAAGGCCGCGATCACCGCCGCTCACCTGGGGGCCAAGGTGGCACTGGTGGAGAAAGGCTTGCCGGGCGGTACTTGCCTGAATCAGGGCTGTATCCCGAAAAAGACCCTGCTTCACCTGGCCTCGCTGATCGAGGATGTTAATGCCCTGCAGGGACGCGGTCTGATCGGCCAGGTGCGCGGGGATTTCATGGCGGCAATGGCGCACAAGGACGAAGTGGTCACCGGCATCCGCAACAATTTCACGGTGTGGCTGAAGCGTCTGGGCGTGCGCGTTTTCATCGGC
>JAUYSN010000398.1 GCA_030696235.1 Sulfuricella sp.
CATGGTCAGGCTGAGCAGAATAAAGACTGCGATCAGTCCGGTCATGATGGCATTAAGATGTTTCATGGACGCACCTCCCGTTCACGGCTACGGAAGGCTTCGCGCGAGCGCGTCGTGCTTTCAGTTGCAGGCACGGCGGCCTCTGGTGCCTTGGCCGGCGGCGCATCCGCCAATCCGGGCCCGGCTCCTGTGCTCTGGATCAGCTTGTCCAGCGGCAAGTAGAGCAGACTGTTGCCGCCCTTCTGGTCCACCAGCACCTTGCTGGAATTCACCATCATTTGCTGAATCGTGTCCAGATACATGCGGTCGCGCGTCACTTTCGGCGCCTTGCTGTACTCCACCAGTATCTGCTTGAAGCGGCTGGCGTCACCCTCGGCGTTGGCAATCACGCGCTGCTTGTAGCCAAGCGACTCCTCCACCAGGCGCGAAGCGGCGCCGCGAGCTCGTGGAATCACATCGTTGGCGTAAGCCTGGCCTTCATTCTTGGCGCGCTCCTTGTCCTGCCCAGCCTTCACCGCGTCGTCGAATGCCGCCTGCACTTGCTCCGGCGGCTGGGCGTTCTGCATCGTCACCTTGCTGATGCTGATACCGGTCTTGTAGCGATCCAAAATCTCCTGCATCAGCTTGGCAGCACGCGTCGCGATCTCGGCACGCCCCTCATACAATACAAAATCCATTTTACTTTTGCCCACTATTTCACGAATTGATGTTTCCGCGGCCTGGTGAACCGCTTCATCGGGATGGCGGTTGTTGAACAGATAATCTTCCGGGCTTTTCAGGGTGTACTGCACGGCGAACTGGATGTCGATGATGTTCTCGTCGTCGGTCAGCATCAGCGACTCCTTCAGCATCTTGGTCTTGACGTTGGCGCGGTAGCCCACTTCGACTGTGCGCACCTGCTCCAGATTCACCACTTCGGCACTTTCAATCGGATAGGGCAGATGCCAGCGCGGACCCGGTTGCGTGGCCTCGACAAACTTTCCAAAGCGCAATACCACGCCACGTTCGCCAGCATTGACAATGTAAAATCCACTGCCCAGCCAGATCAGTATCACCAGCATCGGAATAAGCCCCAGCCCGGCAGCCA
>JAUYSN010000399.1 GCA_030696235.1 Sulfuricella sp.
CGATTTCGTCCAGATAGCAGATGGCGCCAATGCGCGCCGCCGTCGTAAGGGGACCGTCCAGCCAGCGCGTGCCGTTGGCATCGAGCAGGTAACGGCCGACCAGATCGGAGGCGGTCATGACATCATTGCAGGCTACGGTAATCAGCGGCTTGTTAAGTTTCCAGGCCATGTATTCGACAAAGCGCGATTTGCCACAGCCAGTCGGGCCTTTGATCATCACCGGCAGACGGGCTGTGTAGGCGGCCTCGTACAGCGCCACTTCGTTGCTTTGCTGTTGATAAAACGGTTCCTTGTGAACCTTGTACTGGTCTTTGTAGTTCCGGCCGCTTTGCTTAACATTCGCTTCACTCATGTTAGCCTCCACTGAAACTTCGTTTTCAGTCATTATTTTCTCCTTATCCGAGAGGCAAGAAAGGTTTCTTGACCCTGGAAAAAAACGCCCCCAGCAAAGTGGGGGCGTGTTTCACCACTTGGGCTTGAAACTGGGCTTACTTGTGCACGCCCAGCTTTTCGCGCCAGCCTGGGAAGATCTTGTCGGCATCGCCCGGGAAGGACTCGAACGCGCGCGCGAATTCCTTGTGTTCCTTCGCGAATTCGATCGGGTCGGCACCGGCTTTCCAGCACTCGTAGGACTGGCGCAGGGAGACCGCGCCGGCCGCCGGGCTGTCGATGTGGCCGTAAGCGCCGCCGCCGGCGGTGTTGATCACGTTGCCGTGGCCCAGGTTCTCGAAGAAGCCGGGCAGGCGCAGTGCGTTCATGCCGCCGGAGATGATCGGGGTGGTGGGCTTCATGCCATGCCATTCCTGATGGTAGTAAGGGCCGTCCGCAGAATCGCGCTCGATCATGTAAGCGATGTTGCGGTCATCCCTGCCGCCTTCCATCTTGCCGTAGCCCATGGTGCCGACGTGGATACCGGAAGCGCCTTGCAGACGGGACATCTTGCTCAGCACGAAGGCGGTGTAGCCACGCACGGAAGAAGGCGACGTGACCGCGCCGTGACCGGCACGGTGATAGTGCAGGTATTGTCCGGGGTACTGACGACGGGCGGTGGTGATCATACCGGGGCCGCCGACGTAGCCGTCCACCAGGAATGCGACCTTGTTTGCATCCGGGCCAAATGTTTCCAGAATGTAATCGGCGCGGGCGAGCATTTCGTAATGATCATCAGCGGTGATGTTGGCTGAGAACAGCTTGGCTTGGCCGGTTTCGTCCATGGCACGCTTCATGGCGTCATAAACCAGCGGGATTACCTTTTTGGTCGGGCAGAATACCTGGTTGCCCTGCGGTTCATCGTTCTTGATGAAATCGCCACCCAGCCAGAACTGGTAAGCGGCCTTGGCAAACGGCTCGGGACGCAGGCCCAGCTTGGGCTTGATGATGGTGCCGGCGATGTAGCCACCGTTGACGCGGGGGCGACCCAGAATGTCCCACAGGTCGGTAATGTCCTTGGCCGGGCCGTCAAACAAACGCAACATGGACCAGGGCACATAGAAATCCTGCATCTGCAGATGCTTCACATCACCCATGCCTTGGTTGTTGCCAATCGCCAGCGTCAGAAACGACACCAGCATGGCGCGACCGTCGGTGATATTGCGGTCGAACAGGTCATTCGGGTAAGCAACCTTCATCACACCCTTGGCTTCGTCGATGAAATACACCAGCGCGTCCACGCCCTTGGTGAAGTCGTCGGTGGTGCTGACTTCCACGTTGGTACCGGTGGATGACTCGGCCGCGATGTGTGCCGCCACTTCCAGGTAACCATAGCCAGTGGCTGGCTGCATGTGATAGGCAACGAGGATGTGCTTGTCGCCCTTGATCAGATCTTCTTCCTTGAGGCTCAGGTCGGCGTAGCGTGCTGATTGATCCATGTGAGTATTCCTTCGCAAAAAATCAGTTAATGAATAAGTGAACTACTGGGTATCACTATACGAATGATCTACCATAAATAATATTAAATAATTATTATAATAACAATCAGTAAATACTTATGATCTGTTAATTCGTCAATCGGGACAGTGCCTCGCGGTATTTCTCTCCGGTCCTGGCGGCCACTTCAGCGGGCAACTCGGGTGCGGGTGGCTTCTTGTTCCAGTTGATGCTCTCCAGCCAGTCGCGCACATACTGCTTGTCGAAGCTGGGAGGGTTGGCGCCAGGCGCGTACTGGTCGGCCGGCCAGAAGCGGGAGGAATCCGGCGTCAGCGCTTCGTCGATCAGGTACAGTTTGCCGGCATCGTCCTGGCCGAATTCGAACTTGGTGTCGGCGATGATGATGCCCTTGGTGAGCGCATACTCCGCCGCTTCCTTGTACAGTGTAATGGCGGCGTCGCGTACTTCGGCGGCAAGCGCCGTGCCGAGCAGTCCTTCGGCCTTTTCAAAGCTGATGTTTTCATCGTGAGCGCCCACTTCAGCCTTGGTCGACGGGGTGAAAAGCGGTTGCGGCAGCTGGTCGGCTTCTCTCAGGCCGGCGGGCAGGGGGATGCCGCACACGCTGCCCTGGGATTTGTATTCTTTCCAGCCCGAGCCGACCAGGTAACCGCGCACGATGGCTTCGATCGGCAGCGGCTTGAGGCGCCGCACCACGGTGGCCCGGCCTGTCACCTGATCGCGTTCTTCCGGTGCCACCACCGATTCCGGTGCAATGCCGGTAAGCTGGTTGGGCAGGATGTGGCCGAGCTTGGCGAACCAGAAATCGGAAATCCGGGTCAGCACCTCCCCCTTGCCGGGAATTGGGGTCGGCAGCACCACGTCAAAGGCGGACAGGCGGTCGGTGGTGACGATCAGCAGGCGCTCGTCGTCCACGGCGTAAATGTCGCGCACCTTGCCGCGGTTGAGCAGGGGCAGGCTGTTGATGCTGGAATTGAAAAGGGGGGCAGTCACATTGCTTCCTTCGTGGTTTACGCTAAACCAGGGATTTTACTGGAAAACCGTCAGGTTGTTCCATTCCGGAATGAACGGGCATAAGCTAAGCAGGGTATTATTCAAAATAACATAAGTAAATATTATCCTGAAAACGGCATTTACCGCAAAGGACGCGAAGGTTCGCAAGGTAAAACAAGGGACTAATACACTGTAAGTCACCACCCATCGGGTAAGCAGATTAAGTTGTTTAAGTCCTGGAATTCCTTCGCGTCCCTTGCGTCCTTTGCGGTTCAACTGTTTTTTTATAAGATTGTCCCTCAACCATGCTACACGTCACTTTACGCCAGCTCCAGGTATTCGAGGCCGTTGCCCGCCATCTCAGCTTTTCCCGCGCAGCCGAGGAGCTGCATCTGACCCAGCCCGCGGTTTCCATGCAGATCAAGCAGCTCGAGGAGGGCGTGGGCTTGCCCCTGTTCGAGCAGATCGGCAAGAAAATATTTCTCACCGATGCCGGCAATGAGATCTACCACTATAGCCGCAGCATCGCCCAGCAGCTGGCCGAGGCGGAGGCGGTGCTGGGCGAGATGAAGGGGTTGAAACGCGGCAAGCTGAACATTTCCGTGGTCAGCACTGCGAATTATTTCGCGCCGCAGCTCCTGGCTCTGTTTTGTCAGCGCAACCAGAACGTCACGCTAACTCTGAACGTGGTCAACCGCGAG
>JAUYSN010000406.1 GCA_030696235.1 Sulfuricella sp.
ATGCCACGCCGATGTTTCACCTCTTCACTGGCGGCGCCATGCTGGGTGCATTCTTCATTGCCACCGACTACGTCACCAGCCCGACCACGCCACTCGGCAAGCTGATCTTCGGCACCGGTGTCGGGTTTCTCGAATACGTGATCCGCGTCTTCGGCGGCTACCCGGACGGCGTGGCGTTCTCGATCCTGATCATGAACGCTGCCGTGCCGCTGATCGACGCCTACACCCAGCCGCGAGTATTCGGCCACGACTCCGGAACGAAGCCATGACCACCAGCATCCTTCGCCACGCCTCCGCCTCCGCCGGCATCCTCACCGCCTTCGCGGTCGTCGGCACGGCGCTGCTTGCCGCCACCTATCTGGTCACCCGCCCGATCATTGCCGAAACCGAGAAACAGGCCAAGCTCGCCCTGATCGGCCAGATCCTGCCGGCCACACTGTACGACAACGATTTATTGAAGGACTCTGCGCTGCTTCCGCCCGCCAGGGAACTCGGCAACAGCGCACCCACTCCGGTCTATCGCGCCGTCAAGGAAGGCAAGCCTTCCGCCGCGGTGCTGGAAGTAGTTGCCCCTGACGGCTACAGCGGCAAGATCCGGATGATCGTCGCAATCAAGGCGGATGGCGAAGTTTCCGGCGTGCGTGTGGTGACCCACAATGAAACCCCCGGCCTGGGCGACTATATTGAAATAGCAAAAAACAGCTGGATCCGGATATTCGAGGGAAAATCGCTGTCGAAATATTCGGATCAGGATTGGAAAGTGAAGAAGGACGCCGGCAAATTCGAGCACATGGCCGGCGCCACGGTCACTCCGCGCGCTGTGGTCAAGGCCGTGCACAAGTCTCTGAAATACTTTGCCGCCAACCAGGACAGGATTTTCTCCCTGCCGGCAGAAACCCAGGAGCAAGCCCCATGAGCACGGACACCATCAGCTACAAGGAAATCATCTGGAATGGCATCTGGAAGAACAACGCCGGCATCGTCGCGCTGCTCGGCCTGTGCCCCCTGCTGGCGGTCAGCGCCACGGTGGTCAACGGCGTCAGCCTGGGGCTTGCCACGGCGCTGGTGATGGCCTGCAGCAACGGAGCGGTGTCGGTGGTGCGCAGCTGGGTGCCGAACGAAATCCGCATTCCCGTTTTCATCCTGATCATCGCCGTGCTGGTGACCATTATCCAGCTGGTGATGAATGCCTACATGCAGCCGCTGTACCTGGTGCTGGGCATTTTCGTGCCGCTGATCGTGGTCAACTGCAACGTGCTTGGCCGCGCCGAAGCCTTCGCCTCGAAAAACCCGGTGATACCCTCGGTGGTGGACGGCTTCATGGTCGGCTTCGGCCTCACCCTGACCCTCGGCGCACTGGGGGCGATGCGCGAAATATTCGGCAAGGGCACGCTGTTTTCCGGCATCGACCTGGCGCTGGGCGAATCGGCCAAGGGGCTGGTCATCACCGCGTTCCCCGACTACCAGGGCTTTCTGCTCGCCATTCTGCCGCCCGGCGCCTTCCTCGGCCTGGGCCTGTTGATTGCCGGCAAGAACTGGATCGACCAGCGCGCCAGCAAGAAGGCGAAGCCGCAACCCAGCGCGGAACTCCGTCCGTCCCCAGCTACCGCCTAATTTTTTCCATATCAAGAAACGGCACCCGGAGGTGCCGTTTCTCTTTTGTGTTAATCTTTTCACATGAACGCTGCCAAACGTCGCGAAATCTTCACCCGTTTCCGCGCCGCCAACCCCAAGCCCACCACTGAACTGGTCTACCACACCCCATTCGAACTGCTGGTGGCTGTGGTGTTGTCGGCCCAGGCCACGGACAAGAGCGTCAACCTCGCCACCGCCAAACTGTTTCCGGTAGCCAATACGCCGCAAAAGATGCTCGCCCTCGGCCAGGAAGGGCTGGAGTCCTATGTCAAATCCATCGGCCTGTACAAGAGCAAGGCCAAGCACCTGATAGCAACCTGCCGCCTGCTGCTTAAGAACCACGGCGGCGATGTGCCGCAGAACCGCGAGGCGCTGGAGAAGCTGCCCGGCGTCGGGCGCAAGACCGCCAGCGTGATCCTCAACACCGCCTTCGGCGAGCCCACCATCGCCGTGGATACCCACATCTTCCGCGTCGCCAACCGCATCGGCATCGCGCCGGGCAAGACCGTGCTGGAAGTGGAAAAGAACCTGCTCAAGTTCATCGCCCCCGAGTTCCGCCACGATGCCCACCACTGGCTGATTTTGCATGGCCGTTACGTGTGCAAGGCGCGCAAGCCGGACTGCCCGCACTGTTTGATCAACGACCTGTGCGAATACAAAGAGAAAACTTTACCTGCATGACCATCGCCACCGGACTCGCTACCGCCCCCATCGCCGAACCGCAGCTTGCCGGCCTGGCCGTTGCGGCCGCCATGGAGAAGGCTGGGCTGGCCATCGCCAGCAGCGTGCTGCTGTTCCTCACCCCGGAGTTCGCCCGCGACCCCAAGCCCGCCCTTCTGGCCGCGTCCCGGGCCAGCAACTGCACCCGCATTATCGGCTGCTCGGCTGCGGGAATTTTCACCGAACAGGACTGGGTGCTGGACGCTCCAGCCGCTGCCGCGATGGTATTTGGCGGCGACGTCAGCCTGGCCCCTGCGCCACAACCGCAGACGGACGACCTGATCCTGTCGCTGGCCGCCCCCAACGCCCTCAACTCCGCCTGGATCAGCGAGCCGGGGCGGCGCTTCGGCGGAGTATCGGGAGATGTGACCGGGCAGGGGCCGTTCAAGGTATGGTGCGGCGGCAGGACGGTGGAAAGTGGCCGTTGCGAAACCCGGTTGGCCGGTGCAAGTGGTGTCGTCGGCGTTTCCCAGGGCGTCCGCGCCTTGAGCGAGCCGCTGGCGATCACCCAGGCCAGCGGCTACGACGTGATCTCGCTCGGGCAGCAACCGGCCATGAACGTGCTGACGCGCGAACTGCCTCTCGACCTCCGTAACGAGGACGGCCTTCCCCTGCACCTGCTGATGGCCGGGATCATCCACGGCGACCCAACCACGGCTATCACCGATGGCCGCTTCCGCCTCGCACCGATCATTTCCGCCAATGTCGAGGATCGCTCGGTCACCCTGTCGGCGCGGCTTGCGCCCGGCGAGCAGATGTTCTGGGCGATACGCCAGCCGCTGGCCGCCGAACGCGACATGCGCCTGACGATAGAACGCTTGCAGCAGGAACTCGATGCCCCGCCCGATTTCGGCCTGCTGTTTCCCTGCATGGGACGCGGCCCCTATTTCTACGGCGGGGTGGACCGCGACCTCGACCTGGTCAAGCAGCGCTTCCCGGACATGCCGCTGATCGGCTTCTACGGCAACGGCGAAATCGGGCCGCTGGACGGCGCCAACCAGCTGCTGCAGTACGCCGCCGTTCTCGGCCTGTTCCGCCATGTTTAGCCCGACCCGCGACCAGGCGCGCCGCTTCTTTTTCGATTCCTGGCGCAAATACCGCGAACGGCAGCCGCTGTCCGACCTCGAAGCCATCGCGCTCGACCTGATGCAGCAGCACCCCGAATACCACGCCATTTTCGACAACCCGGAACGCTACGCCGAGCGCGATTATTTGCCGGAAGCCGGCGAAACCAATCCCTTCCTGCACCTGGGCCTGCATTTGGCGATCCGCGAACAACTGCCGATCGATCAGCCGCGCGGCATCGCCGCCCACTACCGGCGCCTGTTGGAAAAGACCGGCAGCGCGCACGATGCCGAACACCTGATCATGGATTGCCTGGGGGAAATGATCTGGCAGGCACAGCGCCGGCACACCGCCCCGGATCCCGCGGTTTACTTCGAATGCCTGGAAAAATGTTAAAATGATTAAATAATCGTGTAAAACCATTTTGAACCGGAGACCGCAACGATGAAAAAACAACTGCTTATTTCCGCTACCCTGCTGCTCGCCGTGAGCGCCCTGCCCGCCTTGGCCGACGACATGGCCCAGTACCAGGAAGAAAGTCGCAAGATCGTCAAGGAGTTCGCCTCGCAGCTGGGCGGTGAAATGCAGAAGGAAATGCAGGCCAACGGCCCGGTCGCCGCCATTAAGGTGTGCCGCAACGTGGCGCCCGCCATCGCCTCCGAAGTCTCGCGCAAGAACGGCTGGAACGTCGGCCGCAAATCCCTCAAGACGCGCAAC
>JAUYSN010000219.1 GCA_030696235.1 Sulfuricella sp.
GACTTCCGCCATCTCATCCTCAGTGCCGGGTGCCACTGTCAATCCGCCGACATCGAGCCCTATCACTTCGTCTTTCCAGCTATCGGCGCTGATCAATTCCTCGGCAGGTACGGCAGGAGCCACCTGAGTCAGCGCGCCAAGATCGAACTCCAGCGCGTTCTCATTCGACTCCATGGTTGCCGCAGCCGGTTCTGGGACAGCCTCAGCCATAGTGGGAGCACCCAGATCCAGGTTGAAATCCAGTCCCATGTCGGCATTTTCTGTCTCGACAGCCGGCGCAGCCGCAGCTTGCTCAGCTTGAGCACCCGCTCCAGTCAGTGCACCCAGATCGAGGTCGAACCCAAGATCGGTAGCAGCTTCCTCAACGGGCAGGCTCTCCTCGGCCGGCCACGGCAGCAGAAGATCAGGACTGGCTTCGGCCGTCGGCGCCGCGATGTCGAGATTGAAATTCAGGTCCGACTCAGCGGCTTCAGTAATCTCCGGGCCACCCAGATCAAGGGTGACGCCATGCTCTGCCGCCGCGACCAGACCCGCGGTGCCACCAGCCACAATCATGGTCTTTTCGAATATATCCTCAGCACCGATGGCGGCAGGCTCAGTCGCAACCGCCGCTTTCGATTTCTCACCATAGAGCGGGTTCTGCGGATCCAGCGCACGGCCCATTTCGGCCGCCTTGTCCCAGAATGGGCTGGCCTTCCCGCCAAGCGCGGCATATATTTCTCCTGCCACGGCTTCGAAGGCATTCAGATTCTTGCGCCCGGCATAGATTTCCAGCAGCTTGAGGCGAATCTCGTGACGGCCGGGATCCTTGCTCAGCGCTTCCTTGAGGATTTCTTCCGCCTGTGCATCGCGACCGTAGGCCATGTAGACCTCGGCCTCGGCGATGGGATCAACTTCGTTGGTATCGATCGACCCCAGTCCGGTTTGACTGAAATCGGTCAAAAACGAGGTATCGCTGGTGTCAACCCTGCCGCCGCCGGTACCGCCCAAGACCGTGTTGGCCTTGAGATCGCCATGGGTCATTATGCTGTCTTCGAAGCTGGCGGCGTTTTTCCTGCGTCTAGCGACAACCGCTTTCGCACCCAGCAGGCCTAGCAGCAGGATTGCCGCTGCGCCGCCACCCAGGTAGAGCGGATTTTCCATCGCTTCATCGAGGAAGGATGCTTCCGGCTCCTTCTGCTCAGCGAGCACCGGTTTGGGCTTCTTCGGCTTGACCGCCGGTTTTTCATCAGCCGCGGGCGCTTTCTCAGCGACCGCAGCGGCAACTTTCTGCTCTGCAGCCGGAGCGGCAGGCTTTTCTTCAGACTTGGCCGTTGCTGGCACAGCGGGGGCGGGCAAAACCGCCTGCGCCGTCTTGGTTGCGGCAGCCTGTTTCTGCAGATCCGCCAGGTTCTGATTTTTCAGCTCCAGCAGCTTCTGCATTTCCTTGATATTCTTTTCCAGGGCGGAGATGCGCTGGTTGGCCTCCTTGATCGCCTTTTCCTTGGCCGTGGCTTCTTCCTGCATGGACTGGATCTGCCCCTTCATCGCCTGCATGTCCTTGCCGGCGCCAACCAGGCCTTCCCTCTTGGACAGCTTGAGAACATCCGTGGCGGATTCTTTCGCTGCGGCTGCCTTGTCTTCCACCGCGGTGGTGATCTTGCCGCTCACCGCCTGCCTGGCCGTATCTTCCTGTGCCGGCTTAGCCTCGGCTACGGCCGCCGCCAACTTCTG
>JAUYSN010000220.1 GCA_030696235.1 Sulfuricella sp.
CCAAGCCAGGCCTGCACCCCGCCATGACCGTGCCGCAACTCGAACGGGAAGGGTAGCCAGGTCTGCCAGGCAGCGATGTCGGCATGGTCGAGTTTCGCATAAACCCTGCCCTCCCAGGCCGCCAGATCGGCCACCTTTTCACCTTTCAAATCGGCACGAATATCCAGCGGAGCTGCCAGTTCGGCCGGCGGAACGGCCTGCAGGCCCAGACGATGCCGCCTGCCGCTGTTCTCCAGGCGCAGGTTGACGCGGCTCAAGGTCAATGCCGGCGCCTGGCGCTTCTCGTCGCGCCACTCGATCACCGCGTTGCGGATGACGATGCGCGATTGCTGCAACAGCCAATCGGCAAAACCGCTGTCGCTGTCCGGCCGGTTGAGCTCGATTCCCGCAATGAATAAGCGCCCCTCGGCATCTCGCCGGACGCTCAGTACGGGATCGCTGATTTCGAGGGAATGCAGGCGCACCTCGCCTACCAGCAAAGTCCACCACGACAGGGTGCCGTCGACGTGCTGGAGTACCAGCGCGGGACGTCCCTGCCGGTCGTAAACCTGAACTTCGCGTAGCGTTAGGTGCGGCCTCAAGCGCTCCCAGTTGGCATCGATTGCGCCAATCGCGACGCGCTGGCCGGCTGCGCGGGTGATGGAAGCGGCAATGTCCTCGCGGTATTGGCCGATATTGGGCAAGATCCAGTAGCGCAGTGCCACCACCGTTGCGGCGAACGCCAGCCCGGCCAGAAACAGAGCCGCAATTGCAATTCGGTAAGTCCAGCGCCACAAGGTTTTATGCATGATCCAGGTTCAAAAAAAGTCAGCCGGGGCGCCTTAACAAAGCCTCTGCAGTCAGATTATACCCCGGTCACCAGGTTTGCTTCACGTTACCGTTTGGTCAGCAGTAGTTGTAGGGTGCGCCATGCGCACCAATTGATTTGATGCCGGGCTGCCCCTCGGCAATCAAACATTCGGTGCGCGTAGCGCACCTTGCAAATCCAATATTATTGGTGGTCTGGCCCCGAATATGTGGGGCAAAAAGTCCTGCGATTATTGAGCTTGCGGGCTTAGCGCGTAGCGCACCCTGCAAAACCAATATTATTGGTGGTCTGTCCCCTAATGTCCCGCAGGCTATGCAGATCGAGCGGGGGCAGATCGCTGGCGAAAC
>JAUYSN010000425.1 GCA_030696235.1 Sulfuricella sp.
CCTCGGCGCCATCCAGCGGCGTGCCTTTTATTTGCACCAGCAGGTTGATCGGCACGGATTCGGGCGGCGGATTGAGATTGGCCAGCTGGGTCAGCAGCGCAGCGCGGTGGGTGCGCGACTCGCCCATGCCGACGATGCCGCCGGAGCACACCTTCATACCGGCGCCACGCACCTGCTCCAGGGTATCAAGCCTATCCTGATAGGTGTGGGTGGTGATCACCTCGCCGTAATACTCCGGCGCGGTATCCAGGTTGTGGTTGTAGTAATCCAGGCCGGCCTCGCGCAGTTGCTCGGCCTGGCCTTCCTTCAGCATACCCAGGGTCACGCAGGTTTCAAGCCCGAGACCGCGCACGGCCTTGATCATCTCGATAACCGGCGCCAGGTCTTTCTGTTTCGGCCCGCGCCACGCTGCTCCCATGCAAAAACGGGTGGCGCCCTTGTCCTTGGCTGCCTTGGCCTTGGCCAGCACTGTCTCCAGCGCCAGCAAATTTTCCTGCTCCAGGCCGGTATGGTGGCGCTTGGACTGAGAACAGTAGCCACAATCCTCGGAGCATCCCCCGGTCTTGATGGAAAGCAAAGTGCTCACCTGCACCTCATTCGGGTCGAAATGCGCTCGATGGACGGTTTGCGCCTGGAACATCAGGTCGCTGAAGGGCAACGCAAACAGCGCTTCGGCCTCTGCGACGGACCAGCGCCGGCATTCCCCGGTATCTTTTCCCGCTGCACCCTGACCGGGATTAAATAGATCATTCATGAACCTGCACCTCCACCAACATATCCTGCCAATTTTCGCGGCTGATCCTGATCAAATCCCGGATCCCCAGCGGCACTACCACCAATAAACTCACGACCCACACCGTAAACACCAAATTCATTCCGCCACCCAGCCAGGCTTGCATCGCGCCGCTGAAGTTAAGCACCACCACCAGCGTACCGACCAGGCCGTAGAAACGGTATCCCGCCCAGCGCTGGTATTCCCTGACCCGCATATCGGGGTGGTGCGCAACGGAAGCGTAGGCGAAGATCGATGCGGCTATCCAGACCATGAGAAGAGGGGGAACCAGCACGGAAATGATGCTGCCGATGATGAAAATCTGCGCCGAGCTGCGGCATTGTGACGCGCTAATCAATTTTTCAACCGTTTTCATGATTCGTCTTTGTTTGATTTTTCACAGTAAAATGGGCGCAATCATCAAGGATCGGCCCAAAGTTGTCAAATCTTTCAGCCTACATTTTAAACGGTTGCGCAAAAATTGTGCATGCCATTTTACCGCATCATTGCGCACTATGCGGTGCAAGCACGCTAAATCGGCTATTGTGCACGGGTTGCAATGCCGATCTTTCCCATTATCGGGTACCGGCCTGCCCGGTATGCGCCCTTCCCACCCCGAACGGCCAGGTCTGTGGAGCCTGCCTGCAGCACCCACCCGCTTTCGAACGCACCCTGGCGGCATTTAGTTACCACTTCCCGATTGATCGCCTGCTGCACGCCTTTAAATATTCGGGCAACCTTGCGCTAACCGAAATACTGGCGAAACCGCTGGCTAAGCTCGCCGCTGACCATCCCAAACCGGATTTTCTGATGCCGATGCCGCTCCATCCGGGGCGACTCCAGGAGCGTGGCTTCAACCAGTCGCTTGAAATCGCCAAGCCGATTTCGCGCTGGCTGGACATTCCACTCATTGCCGATGCCTGCCAGCGCACGCGCGACACACCGAGCCAGGCCGGACTGAAATGGAAGGAGCGCCGCCGCAACGTTCGCGGGGCCTTTGCCTGCGATCAGGATCTCTCCGGAAAAAGGATCGCCGTGCTGGACGACGTGATGACCACCGGAGCGACCCTGAACGAGATCAGCCGGATATTGAAAGAGCGCGGCGCCGCCGAAGTGAGCGCCTGGGTGGTGGCGCGCACCCTGCCTGAATAATTTATCCCTGCCGACGAGAACCCATGTTTGACATCATCCTGTACCAGCCTGAAATCCCGCCCAACACCGGCAACATCATCCGCCTCAGTGCCAACACCGGCTGCCGGCTGCACCTGGTCAAGCCGCTCGGATTTTCGCTGGACGACAAACAGCTACAGCGCGCCGGACTGGACTACCATGAGTACGCCACGGTCAAAACTCATGAGA
>JAUYSN010000427.1 GCA_030696235.1 Sulfuricella sp.
ATCCCGGCGACCGGGCTGATCCAGGAAGGCAGCCGCGTCAGCTATCGTCTGCTGGTCGCAGGAGAGGTCGGCAAAGTCGAGCTTTTCCGCGCCTGGGCTGGAGCGCGGCTGAAGCGGGGCGAGCGTCTGGAAGGCGTATCGGACGCGCGCCCGGAAATCCGCGCTGCGCTGGCGCGGGCAGAGCGTTTCCTCGGCCTGGCTGCGCTCACCAGCATTATTCTGGCAGCGGTGGCGGTGGTCATGGCGACACGCAGATTCATGGCCCGCCATCTCGACAACTGTGCCGTGCTGCGCTGCCTGGGTGCCCAGCAGCGGCTGATTTTCCGTCTTTACCTGGCTCAATTTTTCCTGCTCGGCATGCTGGCCAGCCTGATCGGCTGTCTGCTCGGTTATATCGGGCAGATGGTGCTGGCGCAGCGGCTGGGCAGCATGGTTGCTGTCGAGCTGCCCCTGCCGTCGATGCTGCCGGCCGTGCAGGGAATTCTGACCGGCATGGTGACGCTGTTGGGGTTTTCACTGCCTTTTCTGCAGCAGTTGAAGCATGTTCCCGCCCTGCGCGTGTTGCGCCGCGAGCTCGGACCTCCCGGACGCTTCGGCTTGATCGGCTTTGCCCTGGGGCTGGCCGGTGTTTCCGGGCTGGTGCTGTGGCAGGCAGGGGATGTCAAGCTGGGCAGTTATGCGCTGGCGGGCTTGTTTGCAGCCGCCTTGACTGCTGCGCTGCTGGCGCTGCTGCTGATCAGGGCATTGTCCGGGGTCCGCCTTCGGGCCTCCGCGTCACGGGGCTTTCATATATCCGCGTCATGGCGCTACGGGCTGGCCAACATCGCACGGCGTGCGGGTGGAAGCGTGGCGCAGGTGAGCGCTTTCAGCCTGGGAATGCTGATGTTGCTGCTGCTGACCGTGGTGCGCGGCGATCTGATGCAAAGCTGGCAATCCACGCTGCCTGCCGAGGCGCCCAATCGTTTCGTGATCAACATTCAGCCCGATCAGGTTCAGTTGCTACGAGGTTTTTTCCATGACCGCCACGTTCCTCCTCCTGCACTATATCCGATGGTGCGTGGCCGGTTGCTGGCGGTCAACGGCAAGTCGGTAGCAACCGGGGAATATCCCGATGAGCGCGCTCAACGGCTGGTTGAGCGGGAGTTCAACCTTTCCTGGTCGGATCACTTGCCTGATGAAAATCAGCTGGTCGCCGGAAAATGGTGGGCCAGGGAAGGCCATGACGCGGCTCAACTGTCGGTCGAGGAGGGAATCGCCAAGACACTTGGCATAAAGCTCGGCGATGATCTGACCTACAGTGTAGGTGGCGCGACTTTCAGTGCACGGGTGGCGAGTCTGCGCAAAGTCAACTGGGATTCGTTTCGCGTCAATTTCTTCGTGATCGCCTCTCCCGGCGTGCTGGAGAAATTTCCCGCCAGCTATATCACCAGCCTTCATTTGCCCGATGCGCAGGGCGGCCTGCTCGACGAAATGGTCAAGGCGTTTCCGAACCTGACGGTGATCGACGTGGCCGCTGTCATGAACGAAGTGCGCACCATCATGGATCGGGTCGCCGGCGCGGTCGAGTTCGTTTTCCTGTTCACCTGGCTGATGGGCTTCACGGTACTGTATGCCGCGATTGCCGCCACCCGCGACGAGCGGGTATACGAGACCGCGATATTGCGCACTCTGGGAGCGAGCAGGCGGCAGTTGCTGGCTGGCCTGTTTGCCGAGTTTGCCGGGATCGGCATGCTGGCTGGGCTGGTCGCCGCGCTCGGCGCGAGCGGAACGAGCTACTTCCTGAGCACCCGAATTCTGTCCTTGCCCTATGTTTTCAACTTCTGGCTGCTGCCGGCGGGGATGCTGGCCGGCGCCGCCGCTATCGGCGTTGCCGGCGTCGCCGGTTGCTACAGCGTGCTGAATCAGCCCCCTTTGCAGACGATCAGGGATAGCAGCTAGAATTCGTCTTTTACTTTACCAGTAGGAAACACCATGAAATTCGGTACCCCGTTGAGCCCCGGCGCTACGCGCGTCATGCTGCTCGGCAGCGGCGAACTCGGCAAGGAAGTGATCATCGCCTTGCAGCGCCTCGGCGTCGAAGTGATCGCGGTGGACCGCTATGCGAATGCGCCCGGCCATCAGGTGGCGCATCGCGCTCACGTCATCAACATGGCCGATGGCGCCGCGCTGCGTGCCCTGGTTGAGCAGGAAAAGCCGCACCTGATCGTGCCCGAGATCGAAGCCATCGCCACCGACATGCTGGTCGAGATCGAGCGCGATGGACTGGCCGAGGTGATCCCCACCGCGCGCGCTGCGCAGCTGACCATGAACCGCGAAGGCATCCGCCGCCTGGCGGCGGAAACACTGCGACTGCCGGTTTCACCCTATGCCTTCGCCGACAGCCTGGAAGAACTTCAGGCGGCGATCGATGGCAGCGAAAGGGTGAGGGCGGAGCCCTCGGGTACCCTTCGGCGTACTCCTCGCGGGTGCATCGGCTATCCCTGCATCGTCAAGCCGGTGATGTCCTCCTCCGGCAAGGGACAGTCCCGGCTGGACGGCCCTGCCGATGTCAAAGCGGCGTGGGATTACGCCGCCAGCGGCAGCCGGGTGAACCAGGGGCGGGTGATCGTCGAGGGCTTCATCGACTTCGAGTACGAAATCACGCTGCTTACCGTGCGCGCGGTGGGCGCTTCGGGCCAGGTGGAAACCTTTTTCTGCGAGCCGATCGGCCACGTCCAGGTCAAGGGCGATTACGTCGAAAGCTGGCAGCCGCAGCCGATGAGCGACGCGGCGCTATCCCGTTCGCGCAATATCGCCAGGGCAGTGACCGACAATCTGGGCGGGCGCGGCATTTTCGGCGTGGAACTGTTCGTCAGGGGCGACCATGTGTGGTTTTCCGAAGTCAGCCCGCGCCCGCACGATACCGGCATGGTGACGATGTGCAGCCAGATCCAGAGCGAATTCGATCTTCATGCCCGCGCCATCCTCGGTCTGCCGGTGAATGTTTCCTTGCGCGCACCCGGTGCCAGCGCAGTGATCTATGGCGGTATGGAGGCTGCCGGCATTGCCTTTGAAGGCGTGGCAGAAGCCTTGGCCGTGCCGCAGAGCGACCTGCGCCTGTTCGGCAAGCCGGAAAGCTTCGCTCGCCGCCGCATGGGCGTGGCACTCGCCAACGGCAAGGACGTGGATGAGGCGCGCGGTCGTGCCAAGCTCGTGGCGAGCAAAATCAGGCCGGTGAGAGGCTAGGCATGCAGACACATTACGAAAGAATCGGCGGCGAGGAAGTGGTGCGCAAGCTGGTCGACCGTTTCTACGACCTGATGGATCAGCAGCAGGATTTACAGGGTATCCGCGAACTGCATGCAAAGAGCCTGAAAGCCTCGCGCGAGAAGCTGTTTCTCTTTCTGTCCGGCTGGCTTGGCGGGCCGCAGCTGTATGTCGAGAAATACGGCCATCCGCGCCTGCGCCAGCGCCACCTGCCATTCGCTATCGGCGAATCGGAGCGCGAC
>JAUYSN010000435.1 GCA_030696235.1 Sulfuricella sp.
AAAGCATTATTACGCATTTTGATTGTTAAAAAACGTTCAGCCACGGATGAACCCGTGGTCATCAGTGGCTAACCGGTTTTTCTTGATTTAAGCAGATGCCAAAAATTCAAAATATTACCGTGCTCGGTTCGACCGGGACGATCGGCATGAATACCCTGGATGTCGTTGCTCGCCATGCCGAGCGTTTCCGGGTGGTTGCGCTGACCGCAAATCGCCAGGTCGAACGCCTGTTTGAGCAATGCCGGCAATTCCAGCCCGATTATGCGGTCATGCTGGATCCGGATTGCGCAGAAGTGTTGCAGGGCAGGATCAGGCTGGCTGGCCTCGATGTCGAGGTGCTTGGCGGCATCGAGGCGCTGGAAAGGGTGGCGTCGCTACCCCAGGTGGACAGCGTGATGGCGGCGATTGTCGGCAGCGCCGGGTTGCGCCCTTCGCTGGCTGCGGCCAGAGCAGGCAAGCGCATCCTGCTGGCCAACAAGGAAACGCTGGTGATGTCGGGCAGCGTGTTTATGGATGCGGTCAGGCAGCACAAAGCCACGCTATTGCCGATCGACAGCGAGCATAATGCGATTTTTCAGTCGCTGCCGAGAGACTTTTCGGGTGATCTGGATGGCTCGGGCGTCAAGCGCATCCTGCTTACCGCATCGGGCGGACCTTTCCGCACCGTGCCGTTGTGTGACCTGGATAATGTGACACCTCAGCAGGATTGTGCCCACCCGAACTGGGTCATGGGGCGGAAAATCTCCGTGGATTCGGCGACCATGATGAACAAGGGCCTGGAAGTCATCGAGGCGCACTGGCTGTTTAACGCCGACGCGGACAAAATCCAGGTGGTGATTCATCCCCAGAGCGTGATTCATTCCATGGTGGAGTATATCGATGGCTCGGTGCTGGCGCAGCTGGGCAACCCGGACATGCGTACGCCGATCGCTTATGCGCTGGGCTTTCCCGAGCGGATCGATGCAGGGGTTTCCTCGCTGGACCTGTTCAAGATCGCGCGTCTCGATTTCGAGGCGCCAGACACCGTGCGTTTTCCCTGTCTGGATCTGGCCTATCAGGCTTTGCGGCAAGGAGGCACGACTCCCGCCACCTTGAATGCGGCGAACGAAGTGGCGGTAGAGGCGTTTCTCGATGAACGCATTCCCTTCAAACTGATTCCTGCCCTGATCGAAAACGTGCTGAAAAAAACCAGTTCCAAACCGGTCGTGGCACTGGAAGATGTAATCGAGGCAGATGCCGAGGCGCGCGAA
>JAUYSN010000436.1 GCA_030696235.1 Sulfuricella sp.
CTCGATATCCATGGCACGGCGGCTGGCGAAGTGGAGAATAGCCTGCTTGCGCTGCGCCGGGCAGAGCAGTCCGCCGCGGCAGCGCGCCGCCGCCTCGTCCGGCAGGCGGATGACATGGGAGCCGCACACCGGACAAACCGGGTATTGTTCCTGCAAACTGAATTCCCGCGCCCCGGGATGACGGTTGCCCAGCACGACGCCCACCACCTCCGGGATGACGTCACCAGCACGGCGCACGATCACTGTGTCGCCAATGCGCACATCCTTGCGGCGAATTTCGTCCTCGTTGTGCAGAGTGGCGTTGGACACCGTCGCCCCCCCGACGAAAACCGGCTTCAAGCGCGCCACCGGGGTCAGCGCGCCGGTCCGCCCGACTTGCACGTCGATCCCCAGCAACTCGGTCATCGCTTCCTGCGCCGGGAATTTGTGGGCGACGGCGAAGCGCGGCGCACGGGCGACGTACCCCAACCGCTCCTGGCTATCCAGGTCATTGACCTTGTACACCACGCCGTCGATATCGTAGGGCAGACCATCGCGCCGGGCACCGATCATGCGGTAGTAGTCCAGCAGCCCTTCGACACCCTGCACCACCCTGCGCTCGCGGCATACCGGCACTCTCAGGCTTTCCAGGTAATCCATGACGGCGTTTAATTTGCGCGGCAGATTCACCCCCTCGATACTGCCCAGGCCGTAGGCAAAGAAGGTCAGCGGACGCGTGGCCGTAATGCGGGGGTCGAGCTGGCGCAGCGAACCGGCGGCGGCATTGCGCGGGTTGGCGAATTCCTTTTCGCCCCTTTCCCGCTGCTGGCGGTTGAGCCTTTCGAAGTCCGCCTTGAGTATCAGCACCTCACCACGCACTTCCAGCAGTTGCGGCGGATTCGCCGTATAAAGACGCAGCGGAATGGCCTTGATCGTCCGCAGATTGGTGGTCACATCCTCGCCGGTGTAGCCGTCGCCCCGCGTCGCACCTTGAACCAGGATGCCGTTTTCATAGATCAGGCTGATCGCCAGGCCGTCGTATTTTGGGTCTACCGCGTATTCCGCCATCTCGACGCCGAGCCCTTCCCGCACGCGCCGGTCGAACGCCGCCACTTCCTCGTCCTCGAACGCATTGTTGAGGGAAAGCATGGGCACGCGGTGAGTCAGCTGGGAAAATTCGGCGAGGGGCGCGGCGCCGACGCGCCGAGTGGGGGAATCGGGGGTGGCGAGCAGCGGATTTCCCGCCTCCAGCCGCTCCAGTTCGCGGAACAGCTTGTCGTACTCGGC